>NZ_JAEQCF010000039.1:0-38977 GCF_020738625.1 Microcoleus sp. PH2017_09_SFU_O_A | reverse complement strand
AAACCCAGATAAATCGTCTGCCCAATCTTCACAAATGGTTTGTGGAAATTTTCGCTAAACCCACATAGCTATTGGATCATTCTTTTTGTGGAGGCCTCTAGCATCAATTGTGACAATGCTTCCGTTTAATTTTAATACTTTGAGTAAAGCCGGAATAGCTGTAATCTCATTGGATTTTTTATCAACCTTAACTTGTCCTAAAACTAATCTTTGACTGGTGGCCCAAGCACTGACCATATGAATTGCTTTTTGATCTCCTCCTCGATCGTAAGAATGGCGAAGAGTTTTGCCATCCAGTGCGATTACTTCTCCTCTCCTTTAAGCAGCTAATAGATTGAATCCAACTCAAAAAACATTTCTGGAATTGCTCCGGCTTGAGGCGAGAAAATACTCGCGCAATTGTGTCGTGTGAAGGTATGCCATTCGGTAATTCTAAAAATTTCTTTAACCATTCGTATTTAGCTCGACCGTAACTTTCGATATCCACCCATGTATCAGCACCGCAAATCACGGCACAAATTGAGATGGTGATAATATCAATTAATTGATGGCGCTTCGTGCGCTCAATTCTTGGGTCTTCTAAGTCGGCAAAATGGTCGGCAATGGTGATTTTAGGTTTGAGTTTCATAAAAACGAACTCTGCTTAAATGTTTTGTAGGCACTCAATAATTATTCTCCAATATACCATATTATACTAATATAAACTTTAGATCCGTTCGCCCTGGCTCCAGGTTCTACAGATGGATAAAAGAAACCACTACAAGGAGCAGAATATTTAGTATCTGCTATGTTCAAACTATTAAGCTTGCCTCTCGGTATATAAATTTGGTGAGATAACTTTTGTGGACTACCAGTAACAAATCCTCGGTGGCAGAGATAGTTGATAATTCTATCTGCGTAAAGTTGGGCATCTTGACGATTGACATTATTAGCAGATCCCAACTCAACTGTCCAAGATTCCATTTTAGGGACAAAATCAGGACGTAATTTATGTAAGTCCCGATCGTCCATAAATATGCGCCACAAAGCAGCCCAGCCCTGTCCATTACATTCATCAAAGGCTTTGCTTTCAGACTCCAGCATCTTACATCCGCACTCAACCCCTAGGGCGTCGGTTCAGTATTAGGAGTTGACAAAAAAAACTGGAAATGATATGTGAATTGAAAAGCCTGTTAAATTCTCACAATCAGAAAGAAGTAAGAAACCTTATGCGCCCTCACTTATGGCATCCTCCAATTGAACTCTCAGCAACAGAAGCGTTGATTATCAAACGCATTAAACGAGCCAAGTTATTCACCTTTCTTCGACTGAACCGTTCATTCATATTTAATGATGAGTTTCAAGAAGAACTTGCTACAATTTTTAAAGATAGCACAGTCGGTCAGGGCCCAATTCCTCCTGCACAAATTGCGCTGGCAATTATTCTGCAAGCCTACTTAGGCATTTCTGATGATGAAGTAATTGAAGAAATGCTCATGGATCAACGTTGGCAGTTAGTTCTTGATTGTCTCAATTGTGAAACTCCTCCTTTTAGCAAAGCCACTTTGGTGAGATTCAGAAATCGCTTAATTAAAAAAGAACTAGACCAACGCTTAATTGACCGCACCGTAGAAATTGCCAAACAAAAAGGTGGGTTTGGCTCATCTCAACTCAAAGCAGCTTTAGATTCTTCCCCGTTATGGGGAGCTGGTAAAGTCGAAGATACATATAATCTCTTGGGTCATGCTTTACGTAAGGCGGTGAGTATGATAGCTGCTGTGCAGGGGCGGGAGCCAGCAGAAATTGCCCTGGAAGCAGGTGCACCCATCCTTAATAGTTCCAGCTTAAAAACAGCCACATAACTTAAACTGGGATGACCCAGGAGAACGTCAAAATGCACTCTTAATTATCCTAAGTAGCTTAGATTCAGTGGAAGAATGGATGCAAAGCCAGTCTGATAGTGATGAATTTGAAGTAGTCCAAGAGACTCTGGATGTTGCCCGAGTGATTAAATCCCAAAATGTAACTTTCGACTCACAAGGCGTTCCGAGTTTAAGCAAAGGAGTAGCCTCATACCGTCGCATTTCTATTGAAGACCCAGATATGCGACATGGACGGAAAAGCAAGTCTAAGAAAATAGATGGATATAAACGCCACATCCTCAAAGATTTAGAGAGTGGTGTAGTTTGCGCGGTGGCGTTGACTCGCGCAAATACTCCGGAAGCCACTGCTACAGTTGACCTAGAACGTGACTTAAAATTTCAAAATATTCACCTAGCTGAGTTACATATTGATCGGGCTTATTTATCCAGTCATTGGGTGACACAACGGGATGATAAATTACAGATATTTTGCAAGGCGTGGCCGGTCAAAAATTCTGGACGGTTTGATAAAAATTCTTTTTTTCTTGACTGGGATACGCATTTAATTAGCTGTCCCAATCAGGTAAGTATCCCATTTGAACCCGGAAAGATTGTTCATTTTCCTCAGAATGAATGTGCAATTTGTCCTCACAGAGCTGGTTGCACGAATAGTAAAAGAGGACGGACTGTATCAATTCATCCTGATGAAGCCTTAATGCAAGAGTTGCGAGCGCGTCAATCCACTGCTATTGGTCGAATAGACTTAAGAAAACGTACTACAGTTGAACACTCTCTGGCTCATATTGGGCATTGGCAGGGGAACCGTGCTCGCTATATTGGACTGCGGAAAAATCTCTTCGATCTACGGCGAGTCGCTGTTGTCCATAATCTTCATGTCATTGCTCGAATGGATAAGGTTCGGCCAATTACACCAGGCATAGAGTCGAACTCATGCACTGGCTAATTTCATAAAGTCCTTTTTTTGTCAACTCCTAATACTGAACCGACGCCCTAGCTGGCGTGTTCGAGTGCAATACTAGCCACTCGATTCGACCGCAGTTCCGTTCCAGCGCTATCTTGGCGCAATGAGCAAACAGCGCTTTTCCTACTCCAAGTAAGCGATACTCCGGCAACACAAAAATATCTTCTAAATGTAAGGATGGTAAGGCTAAAAAAGTGGAATAGGTGTAGAATGTTACAGCATAACCAACTGGTTTACCATCAACTTCCGCTAACCACGTATTAAAAGATGCGGAGGGGTCAAAAGCCTGAAATTTCAGGCGAAGACGTGCTTCAGGATCAGGCCTTGGCAATGCTTGATTATCTGCTAAAGCGTTAATCAAGTAGCACAGGATTTCTCCATCTGATACCTCACCTCTGCGGACTTTTATGTCCAAAGTGTCTTTCATCCCTTATCTCCATACAGTTTGAGATTTCATGTCCTGACATTTGTGTTTCCAGAATAGGGCAATGCCAGATAGTAATCTACAGAAAAGAAATGCCATAGTTCAAAAATATGCAAATAAATTTGTGCGATCGGCAATTTTCGTAGTTGTCAACATCTTAGACAATCGGCGGAAGTTTATCTCTGAAGTTGAGGCTATTTTTTAGCTAAAATGTTCAAAATTATGTCTGCAAATTTCTGCAAATTGCTCGATAGTCGTTCAATTGAATAAGCAAGAGCGATCGAGCTAGCTGACGGCTAGAGACGATCGCGCTCCTGAACCGAAGGGCGATCGCAGTCGCTTGTCGGACAATGCAATAACAAAAGCGATCGAGGCTATTCTGGAACTGCCTGTGAGGTCTAGTGTCTCATTTTTGGAGGAATGTGGCCAGAAGCTTGCCTGCTGCTGCTTCAATTCAAGCAGTTATGTCTCAAAAGCTCTTAGATACAAACCACACTTTCACGCTCAGCACGAGGGCAAGCAATCGATACCAAATCCGGGCGATTCATGAAGGGTAGGGTAGGACGAGGAAGAATCAGGAAGAAGTACATAATCTTCTACCAGGAAGGGAGTAAGCTCGCGACGCACCCTACTTTTCGGCGATCGTTCTGGGGGTACGCTCCTCGGATTTGGTATGATACGCTGCTCAAACGCCAGTCCAGTAAAATAATTCTCAAAGAAAAAAGTTGTTTCAACGTTCGGCGATCGACGAAAAACGAGTTTAAACCCAATACTGCAAGTTCTGCTGGACTGATGCTCTAGCCGCTTGTTCGGAAACAATACTGCCTCCCCAACTCACAGCCACCTGCATAATTCTCGGCTGGCGGTGCCAATAAGTTAGTAGTACACTTTCAAAGTTCTTTCACAGCCTGTATGCTGAAATCGATCGCGCCGTTACTCAACAGCCACCCAGCAACATCCCCGACATCGCACCGGCGAACGACCTGCGATGGCGTAGCTGCCTAGGCTGAGGCATCGCCCCGAACAAGGCCAGTCAAGTTTCAACTCAAAAATCCCGCATCAATTTTTTCTTATATTATTATTGGAGAATCGGCTAAGATGCCCAACCCTTTCAACCAGGAAAGTATTCCCAGACTTCCTGAACGTCGAGATAACGCCGAGAATTTTTTTACCTATCTCATGCTGACAAGCGGCAGCGGTCGTCCTGCTCTTTCTTGGCAAATTTATGCTGAACTAAAGCGCAACTTTGAGTTGTACAAAGAACGAAATCAGGTGCTTTCAGAGTTGTGCGCTCGGCCCGATGGAAGTCAACGTATAGCCGAATTTTGGAAGCAGATAGCGATTGGTGTGCCTTCGCATATCGCCAGAGAATGGGAACCAGAAAATAGGAAAATGCTAGCTTTAAAACATTTGGCTAGTTATTTTGAAAAACACTGCTACTACGCAGCTAACAGAGTACGAGCGCAGTCCAGTAATTGCTCTTGGGAAGATTATCTTTGCTACGCTCGCGTTTCTATTTACAATTATGACAATCTTTTGAAGTTGTTAAGGTCTTACAATACTGACCGTCAGGCTTCTTTAGATACATATATCCAGCAAACTTTGATAAGAGTTATCAACTCGGAATCAGATATCGGTAAGTTCTCGCCCTGGCGACTGCTAGATAAAAAAAGCGATCTAGAGCTTCGTGAAGCCCTCCAAAATGCCTATCGAGAACCTTACCTTTCTCAATTTATATTTGCGCGCAAATACTTTAAAAAAGTTTATTGCTTTAATAAGGTTAATAATCCCGCAATTCGTCAAAGAGGGCAAAAATGGCTGGAGGCTGACAGCGAAGACTTTCAGGAAGCAGCAGAGTGTTACAATGCAGAAAAGTCCCTGTCCTCAGCGCCGTATGAAGTCTCGGCGGGTGCAAACATTAGCGGAAAGCAAATGCAAGCTTGGATGAAAATCTGCATTAATGCGTTACAAAATTATCCCAATTTCATCAATTTTCCACTATCCTTAGGAGTGCTTCAGGAACAAGATACTGAGGAATTGTTTTATAAGTTAGAGATGGGAAACTCAAATACAGACGAAGTAAAAAATTCCCCTGCAAAAGTAAGCGAATTGAGTAACATGATTGACTCTGCTTTTGACGAACACATAGCAAATTTAAAACCCGATCAGCACAAAATTCTTTTATTTTATTACGGTTTTGGATTCAAGCAAAAGCAACTAGAACTTAAATTAAAACTGAATCAGTCCTCTATTTCCAGACGCCTCACTACTATTGAGCTAAAACTGTTAGAAGCTCTAGTAAAAGTATCCGCCCCCGAACGATGGGTTCCCCAGCAGGTAGTTACGTGGCTAGAGAGAAATTGCAGCGCTACCCTGCACTCAGAATTAATTCAAAAAGCCTTGGATCGAGCAATTAGAGAACTTGACTCTAAAGAGCAAGAAATTTTGCGCCTCCGATACGGTCAACAAGTAGCAGAAGAGAACATTGCCGATCGGCTTGGCATTAATTTGTTAGAGGTAGATGCCGCCATCTCTCAAGCTCAGCATAAATTACAAGCAAAATTGATAAAGGTGCTGAATGCTTGGCAGAAGAAGTGTGTCGGGCAGTGGCTAGCGAAGTTTTATCACGATCAAATTTTAGCTGCTAGTCGGACTCTGAATCTACCTCTAGAGGGCGAAGATACTTCTAAAAACATCGATCCGATCGTTCAACAATGCTTGCAAACTTTAACTGCATCTAAAAAAGGAGAATAAAACAATGTTTCAACCCAACCAATTACAGCCTTTCAACTTTCATAATTCTTACCGCTTGCAGTTGACAATTGACGAAGCTGACCTAGAAATTCCATGGCGCAAAGCTCAGCATCATTCTAATCCGATTTCGCGCTACAATGCTTATCTCAATGGTGTTTGTTTAAAAACATTCTTGAACTGGTTATCGGAATGGCTGGCAGAAGAAGCATTCCCTCAACCTTCAGTCTGGCACGGTCAGGATATTGCTAGTATTTGGGAAGTGGTGAATGGTACTGCATTTCAAATTGGCGAGACTAGGTTGGTGTTAATTCCCAGTGATGAGGGAGAGTTAGAAGAGTTTTGCGTACCGCAGGAATGGGTGGATATTCCTAACTGGAGTGCTGACTATTATCTCCCCGTACAAGTGAATTTAGATGGGGATGATGGTGAGTGTTGGATAGAGTTATGCGGCTTTGCGACGCACCGCCAGCTAAAGAATGACGGCAGATACAATGCGGGCGATCGGACTTATTGTTTAGCGATCGAGGAGTTAACAGAATCCCTTACGGTGATGCAACTTACTTTTGGGTTAAACTTGCAACAAGAAGTTTCACCATTGCCAAGTTTATCTGAAGGAGAGGCTGCAAAATTATTACAGCTTTTGAGCGATTCATCAATATATTCTCCCCGACTGAGAGTTACATTTGAGCAGTGGGCTGCATTTTTGGCAAATGATGAATTGAGACAATTGTTGTATGGAAAGCGTTTAGGGATTTTGGAGAAAAAGGAGGTAGCAAGCGGATTAATTTTCTCCACTCAAGATCGAGAAAATTTAGTTCACCGGGTCAAGAGTTATTTGCACGAAGGATGGCAGACAGTGGAGGGAATAGTAGAAAAATTAGGAACTTTAGAGCCTAATTTGGTTTATGCTCTAGAAGGAAATCAGAGGTATCGGGACGGTTATTCTAGCAGCCATAATAAAATTCCCACGCTGATTGAACTGTTGAAGGATAAGCGCAATAAAGGGAATCAATGGCGGGTCGCCGAATTATTAGGTCGCGTCGAACCGGGAAATGCGGAGGCGATCGCAGCATTGACTGATTTGTTACAAACAACTCAAGATGATATCTTGCGCCGTCAAGCGGCTGTGAGTTTGGGAAAAATTGACCCTAAAAATGCCAGTGCGGGTTTGAGAGTTGGTAAGATTATTAATTTGGAAATGCGACTTGATACCGAGCGCGTCGTGCTGGTAGTGACGCTGTTTCCGGAAGGAAGCGATAAAACGAACGTTCACTTGCGAGTAAGCCCCGTGCGATCGCAAACTCTGCCACCAAATCTCGAACTTCTTGTCTTAGATGAAGGAGGCGAAATTTTCGGGGAAGAACGCACGGATATGGTTAATGATAGCCTTGAATATGAATTTACGGCGGATCTCGGCGATTATTTTCAGGTGAAGGTTGCTTTGCAGCAAGTTAGCGTCACAGAAGATTTTACTATTTAACTCGATCGGTATTTGGAAGGTCAAAAGCTATGAGCAAACTCGTAATCTTGGAAATAGGGGATGTTGACAGCGAGCAGCGCTATCCTGTCGCCCTAAGAATTGGCGATAGCATTCACTCGGCTATGGCTGAAAGTAGGGGGCGGTTGCCACCGGCTAAAGATTTTCTGAAAGCCTATGAGGATTTGCGATTAGAGCGGACTGTACGCGGTTTTGGTTGTTATCGCAAATTAGAACATAAAAAAGGGCAAATTACCAAAAGTTCGGTTCAAGAATTAGCGGTTCAAGTGAAGGCGCGTATTAATACTTGGTTGAATTCTGGGGACAGTCTTTTTCAGTCTGTCAGGGATAAGTTATTACAAGTATTGAGTGCTGAGAAAGGCAATGTCAGATTGATGATTCAAACAGATGATATTTATTTCTGGGGTTTGCCTTGGCACCTCTGGGATAAACTTGACGAATTGAAAATTGAGCCTAGTTTCAGCAGGTTAACTAATACACTTGGTAATTACCAACCAACTAACTCTAAAAATAAGGTCAGAATTCTGGTAGTTTTGGGAGGACATACAGACATAAACCTTCAGGCAGATTTAGAGTATTGGAAATCGTTAATTGAAAGGGATGCCGAGATAGAGGCTGTAATAGCTATTCGCAGCACCCAGCTCAACGAACAGTTATGGAAGCGCAATTGGGACATTTTATTTTTCGCAGGTCATAGCTCTAGCAATTCAGATTACAGCCAGGGCAAGCTTGCTCTCAGTGAAACTGAAAGCATAGCAATTGAAGATTTAAAGTATGGTTTACAAAATGCGATTAAGCACGGGTTGAAATTAGCAATTTTTAATTCTTGTGACGGCATGGGATTAGTCAACGAACTAGCTTCGCTGCAAATTCCTGCTGTAATTGCCATGCGAGAGCGAGTGCCGGATGAAGTCGCTCAGAAGTTTTTGGAATATTTTCTAGAGGCATTTGCTAGAGAAAAGAAGCCTTTGCGGGACTCTGTTAGGAAGGCGCGAGAAAGCCTACACGGGATGATGGATGGTGATTATCCCTGTGCTAGTTGGCTGCCGATGGTTTACGAACACCCTGCTGTTGAGCCTCCAAGTTGGGATGAGTTGCTGAAGGGAAATGAGGAAGAGCGTCAGCGTGTTTCGATTTGGCGCAACCTTCGGACTGTATTGGTAGCTAGCGTGTTAGTCACAGGCACAGTCGTGGGAGTGCGATCGCTAGGATTGTTAGAACCTTTAGAAAAAACAGCTTTCGATCGACTCGCACAGATAATGCCGGATAAAGGGCTGGATTCCCGCTTATTAATTGTTGAAGTTACTGCCGATGATTTTAAGCAATTAAATAATGAATATCCCTTACACGATAAAACAATAGTTCGGGTTTTAGAAAAATTAAATAAGCACCAACCGCGAACTATTGGCTTGGATATTTATAGAGATGTTCCACAAGCACAAGGGCGTGATGATTTAATTAAATACTTACAGCAGCACGAGCGGGTAATTCCTATATGTATGTTTCCTTGGGATAAATTTCCAGAAGGGGTTGCACCGCCTCCCGGTCTGCCCGACGCTCGACCTGGATTTGGGGATATTGTAGAAGATTCCGATCGCGCGATCCGGAGACATTTATTGGCTATGAAGCCCTACCCGTCTTCTCAGTGCAAAACCTCATCTTCGCTAAGTTTTCAACTAGCTTTACACTATTTGCAAAACCAACCGAATAATACTGCCGATCGGAGTTCCAAGCTGCCAGTCGAGTTTCGAGAAAATTATTGGAAAATCGGCAAAACTGATTTCAAAAATTTAGAAACAGATCGAGGTTTTTATCAAAAAGAAAACTTAGGTGGATTTCAAATAATCTTGAATTATCGATCGCGCCGATCGCTCATTGACATTGCTGAGCGAGTAACTCTGATGCAAATTCTCAACGAGCAGGTCAATCCATCTGATATCAAGGATAAAATTGTTTTAATTGGTGTTACAGATCCAACTAGAAACAACGCAAACCATAACACACCTTACAACCAAGAGATTCCTAGCTTAATGTTTTTAGCTCAGAGGGTCAGTCAAATTATTACTGCCGTTGAGGATCGCATACCCCTGATGTGGTTTTTACCTCAGTGGGGTGATACTGTTTTGATTTTGCTTTGGTCTGTGGTAGGCAGTTTTTGCGCTATCCGCCTTCAATCGCGACTGCATTTAGGATTAGCTCAAGGATCGCTACTCATTATTTTATCTGGGAGCTGCGGGTTTAGCTTGCTGACATCAGGATGCGTGCTACCCCTCGTACCATCAGGATTTGCTTTGTTAGGTGCTAGCGGATGTTTAATAGTCTACAATGCTAGGAAAGACACATAGCAGCTCCCACAGCATACCTATATGAAAACTCTGTTCACCTGCGCTTGGACGCTGGCGGTTATTAACGTGACAAACTGCTTAGTTTTGGGACAGGTGCAACTTAATTTAAACGGTATCGTAGTTTCTGAAACCCAACAACCACCCGTAAGTGATAGAGCTACCGATCGAAAGCCCACAGGAACTCGCGGGCCTTGTGAAGAGACAGCAGGTTTACCTTTTACCCCTTTTTTACCTCCTAACAGTCCAGATTTTTTAGTCTCGACAATTACCGATCGCCCTACCTTGTGGTTTTATGTTCCCTACAGAAGTCAAAGCGTCAGCTATGGAACTTTTTCTTTAGAAGATGCAGGAGGAAATCGCGTCTACAAAATCGATTTCAAACTACCTGAAACTCCGGGAATTGTTAGTGTTAACCTTCCCAAAGATCGACAACCTTTAGAGGTAAATAAAACCTATCGTTGGTATTTCCGACTTTACTGTTCATCTCAAACATTACCGGGGTCTAATGCAGTTTTTCATACAGGTTTAGTAAAACGGGTCGATCGAGGAAATCTTGACGCTCAGTTGCAGGCTGCAACAAGAGAAAATCGTGCTGCAATCTATATTGCTAACCAGCTTTGGTATGATATGCCTGACTTGGCACAAATTCGCAGTCGCCCTGATGACTGGGCGAACATCTTGAAAGCGATAGATTTGGAAAAGTTGAAGGAAGAAAAGATACTAGGCCCGGTACTGCCTCGCTAAAAGATTTATATCAAATCCGGGTTTTTTACCCTCGTTATATAGTGTCTGGTAGCCTCGGTATAAAAAGACTATTCTTACAACCAATTTCCAATCATAACAAAAGGAGCCCAATAATAGGGATCGGATTTTTTGGCTAGAAGTGATAATTGGGCTTGGCGGAGCGCTTCAGCTTTATTCACATTAGGTTTTTTTAGTTCATTATAGAACTTAACCATTAGTTCCGCCGTAGACTCATCGTCAACATACCATAATGTTGCTAATGTACTGCGCGCTCCCGATCGCACGGCGACTCCAGCTAGCCCTAATGAAGCTCTAGGATCGCCCTTGGCTGTTCTACAAGCACTCAAAACCAATAATTCAATATTATTATCTTTGCGATCGCGCTTGCTGCTGAGTATATCACTTAACTCTTTACTCTGAATCACGCCATCATAAGCTACAATAAAAGTTTGTTCTGGATCGGAACTGAATTCACCATGAGTTGCTATATGAATCACTGAGGAAGGAAAAGAGTTAATTTGCTCTCTTAAGCTATTTTTGATAAAATCTTGGTTAATCAGCGGTTTTTCGCTGTTAGAAACCTCTTGTTTGATATTTCCTAACTCCCGATCTACATATTTAAGAGCGGGGAAAGCTTTTCTCCCAGGAAAAATCCGTTCTTCACTCAAGCCTGCAATTAAAATTTTCAACCTTTCTGGTTGCCAAGAATGAGGACTGATGAGTTGCAACCCTGGTGCTAGGGCAATAGCATATTTTTCGATTAGATAAATTTCTTTTTTAGTAACTTCATCATAATGAGATAAGACGCTCATTGGAATATTGCGGAAGCTGCTATCTAGGACGAATACTAATGTTCTTAACTCAGGGTATTGTTCGAGATATTTATTAAAAGGTTTAATTAACCACCCATAAATTATTTTAGAAATTTTTGTAACTTCAGCAGGTGCATCTGCTTCGCTCAATTCGCCTTGCAAGTTTTTCAGAAGAGTCTCAACTTTTCTGCGAGGTGTATCGGATGGGCGATGGTGCAATAGTCGATCGGGTAGGGAGACAATAATTTCTAACCTATCTTCTAAAATAATTGGATAAATCACTGCCGCTGTTCGATCGAGCCCATCAATTTGTTTAGTTTTAACCTGAAGACAAGCATCTCTAAAAAAGTTATCCAATTCAGCTACCTGAAGGGCTTCAATGACATTTCGGGCTTGCTTCAAATTCTCCTGACTCGGTTCCTCGCGCCGCAACAACAAATCTACCAATTCGCGATACACTGGTTCTACCCGATCGCGAAAATCGAACTGTCCGTCCCGACTAATTGGCACCAAATCGTTGCGTACCGACTGTAAAGTATTAAATGCAGCCGTATAAGCCGCGATCGCCCCCTCAACATCCCTCGCCTTCCCATCCCGACGAATCCGCCCCAATTGCCACTGCCACTGATAGGCAAGATCCGGCGAATTTAGCTGCACGTTTTGCGACAAAAGTAAAGCTTGTTCCGTACATTGTTGAGCCTCTAACCATTGCTGTTTCTGTTCGTAAATTCCGCCCAAATTACCCAAAGCATAGGCTGTTGCCCTTAAATCGCCTAAATCCTTACCTAATTTGACAGCTTGGGCTCCCAGATTTACAATTTCTCTCCAAGATAAATCTTGAGTATTTTGAGACAAGCTTTCAGAAACAGTTAAGGAATCGGGCAAACAGTAGTTAGAGAGTGATTCTGACTTTTCAGCCCTGAAATTAGGTGGGTTATTTGCAGCTTTTAATTCTTCATTTTTCAGGTTAGCTAAGCTATTCATCAAGCTAACTTCACCATATATTTTATGGCGGCTCGGCGGTAGCTGACTCAACTGAGATAAAATTGCCAACCGCAACTCTTCTGCTTCTCGGAGATTTATCTTATTCCCAATTTTTGGATCTACTAAAAGGCTGAATAAATCTAACCTTGCCTGGATTTTAATAAAGGAAGTTCCAGCAACCTCGATCGCTCTTCGATAGTAATCTAAAGCAGTTGAGTAATAATTTATTTGAGTGTTATCTCCAGACTCAGCTAGAAATCGATTTCTATTCCCCGAAGCTTCGTAAGTATTGCCTAAACTCAGCCAAACTAAAGCTTTTTCTTGATTGTTTTTCTCTTGAGTAATGGCTCGATCGACTGCTGCCAAAAACTTCTGTGAATTGTCTAAAAATCCAAGCTGCCTCAAAACATCGCCGAGTAGGCGACTTCCTGTTAATTGGATGCTTTTAAAATTTGGATTTAATTGTTTTTGTAAAAGCCCTTGTAATCGATCTAAACTTTTGCTGTCGGTTAACTGCGAGCAAGTTCGATCGGGCAGGGCAAATTTTCCTTTGTTATCCACCTCGATCGCGGGTATTAATGTTTGACAAGCCTGTTCGTAAAGCCCTAACTCTTGCATGGCTTTGACTTGAGAAATTAAACTGCGCTTCCACCCGAACTCATCCTTTAATTTAACATAAATACTAGCAGTTTGCTGCCAACTTTTTAAAGCAATATTGACTTGCCCCCGATCCGATAGCCCGTTGCCTTTGATATCAAGAGTCTGAGCGATCGCCCTTAATTCTGCTGGCGAATTTGCTCTTGATTCCTGCGGCAACAAACTCAAACTTTTTTCAATTGCTTTTTCGGCCTCCTGCCAGCGTCCAAACTGTTGGTAAGTTAACGAAAGATTGCTGAGGGCGATCGCTTGATTTAACCAATCTCCCTTAACTTCAAAAGCCGCCGCAGCTTGCTGCCAATATTTTGCTGCTTCCTCAAATTCTCCCGCCGCATAGCGTTCCCTCGCTAACTTTTCCGATTCACTTCCCTCTCGCTGCTGGAGGGCAGTAGCACTCAACCCTACAGGAACTTGTATCATTCCTACACGATCTTGTATCGTCCTTGCACGATCTTGTTGAGTAATTTCTGTTTTTCCTACTTCCCCATTAAATATTTGGTTAGCTCGGACATTTGTTGCTAAAAAAGAGAACAATACTGTTAAAAATAGGAGAATAAATAACCTGATTTTTTTTATCTTGATTTGGCGCACAAGTTTCAAAAAGAAAACCTCGATCGCACTGAAAAATGTAACCCTTTTTCTTGCCATGTCCTCTGCCTCGAATTCACGTCAACTAAAGGAATGCCCCAGTAAAAACTTGCTGCAAGTCGATCGCTCATTTCCCACCGCAGTCCCGCCCCCACAGATACCAAAGTTTGAGGGTCAAAATCCTCTCTACGGGAGCTGTTCCACACCGTGCCTGCATCAATAAAAGGAGCAATTTGAACGACTCCTAACCCTCGATCGGACCTACCAACAATCGGAAATCGCAACTCGGCTGATGCGGAAATTCCGTTATCGCCCAAAAGTAGATCCTGCCGGTAGCCTCTCACGCTATTGAAACCTCCAAGACCAAATTGCTCCAGAGGTAAAAGCGCTCTATTTGCTAATTGCAAGTCGCTGCTGGCAAAGACAAAAGTGTCTCTTGCCAAACGGCGAACCCACTGCGCCTGTCCCCGCCATGCCAAAAATCTGCTGTCAGGAGCTTCACTGTTAACAGTAGCATTAAAAGCACTCAATCCTAAGCTAAATTGCGATCGAAACGCTAATAATTCTTCATTACTTCGCACCGTCCAATCCTGAAAGAATCGCAGGGCCGAAATGCGCGATCGCCCTTTTTCATCGGCTCCTGGAGAGAGGGGGAAATCTTCACCTAAAATTGAAGTGCCACTTTCCCGCCGAGTTGCAGTCAAACCGACGGCAAATTCTTGTCTGGGAGTCCTTAATAAAGGTTGGCGCAGCGTAATATCTAAATATCGCGCCGCTGCTCTGAGATCGACATCTTCAAAAGGCGGTTCGACGACGCGATTTGCAGTTGTTCCTGCTGCTACCTTAATCGTACCGTTATTCGGATTTAAGGGCAATGTATAACTTAAATCGAAAGCATTGCTGCCGTCGGTATTCGTGTAGGCAAGGCTCAAATCATCTCCCCGGCCCAATAAATTTGCTTCGTTTACTTGAACTTGGCGGCGGACAGTACCGACGCTTGGAGCTCGGCGGTTATCGATCGCTACTTCGACACTAAAAGTTTGTTCCTCCTCGAATTTAACTTCTAAACTGCTTCTGTGTACCTGCGAACCGGGTATCAATTCAGCGGTAATCTTTTTAATTAATGGATCGAGTTCGAGCAATCGCAGAGCATCTAGCAGGCGAGAAACTTGTAAAGGTTGCGATGCGATCGCCAAACGGCTGCATACATAATCGAGGTTGAGGCGTTGCCTTCCCGTCCGCCTCCTGACTCGAATTGATTCTAATCCGCCTTCGACAATTTTAATAATAACTTCTCCAGGAACGCCCCTATTTTGCAATCTTTGATTTGGTTCTTCGCTGGTAGTAGGAATGTAGGCAAAAGAGTTAATATATCCTCTTTGGTTGTAAAACTTAGTGACTTCAGAAATTACTTGCTGCAATTGAGCGAAAGTAATTTGTCCTTCTCGAAATCGATTAGTAGTGCTGTCTAATTCTAAAAATTGTCGGGTAATTTCTCGATCGAGAGTTTCCTGACTGAAAACAGTATTGCCAACGAAGCGAAAATTAGCGATCGAGATTGCCTCGATCGCCTCATCGGTTTTGCTATCTTCCGGCGTTGGAGTTGCCGTTGGAGTTGCGGGCGATCGATCTGCTGGCGGCACTGGGATAGAACATTCGTAAGCTTCACCGGTATCGGAATCGGGTTCAGTCTTTCTTTCTTCCAGCGTGGGAGAGGGCTCTGTAGGTGGCAGGTTTTGCGGGTTTTGCCGGGAAGGAGTGGTTTGCGGTTCTAGAGGTTCTGCGGGATTGGGAACTTGAACCGTCAAGTCTGGGCCGCCCGGATTCAACTCTCCTGCTGGTTGCAGCAGAAGAGTTTCCGCCTTCAGCGGCCAAGCCGCCAAGCTGCTTGCTAACAAGCCCGCACTCAACGGCAGCCAGCGATCGCCCCTGTTCCGGTTTCTGTTATTGAACATCGCAGGCTGGGTGGGGAATAACGGGACTTTGCAGCGGCACCGCAGCAGGATAAGCAGTGAAGATGACTTCTCCTTTGCTGTTAACCGCCAAACCTCGGGCTGCCTGGATGGGGCGAGAAGCGGGGCGAACCGCTTGCTGGGGTGCGGCAGTTCTCGATCGCCCTTCGACAGGCGGTACAGCGTCAGCTAAACCGACGGTTGCAGAGCCGCCGCTGAGGGTTTCCCCTGGATTGGCAGGCAAGCCGCGCCCGGTTCTGGTAAAGGTTCTATCTTCTCCCGGCTTCCGTTGATTGGGACAAATTTGGGCGATCGCGTCGGGATTGGCGATCGTCTCTGGTAGCTTAGCCACGCCTTGGGTGGGGTCTGCTTCAGGGGTGTTGAGGAGTATCTCGCCGTCGAGTTGCGGGCCGGCCAGGGAGGTAGCGGTGATGTCGCTGGTGAGGTTGGAGGCGGGATCTGTGAGGCGGCGCGATCGGGCTCCGAAAATGCCTTCTGGGGCTGTAATTTCGACGCGGCCGGCTTCGCGGTTGACTGCATTGGCTGTGATGTCGCTCTTGATACCGGCAATTAAGGCTCTGGTATTGATGTTGATATTGCCGCCCCTAGCATCGCCGGTGGCGGTAACGGTAATGTTGCTGTTGTCGCGCATCAGTAAGTAGTTGGACGCTTGGAGGTTGATATTGCCGAAGTCACCGGATCTAGTTTCTGCCGTAATGGTTCCTCTGTCTAGTCTGATATCACTAGCTGTTACCTCCAGGTTGCCGGCTGCTGGTGTCCCTGTTCCCAACCGACTGCTAACTGTTAGTGTTGCTCCCCTCTCAACCGTCAATCTTTGAGTAGTGACGTTCAAACTGCCAGCATCGCCAGAACCGCCCCGCGTCCGAGCTAACAAGCCGCTGCGGAGTACCTCGCCTTCTTCTGTCCGCACTGCTTCACCTGTTTCTGTCCTGCCAATGCCACTCAATTCTACAGAGTCGGAAGCTTTAACCACAATACTGCCTCCTGGCCCTGCACCCAGAGTAGAGGCTGTTATCTGTCCGCCGTCCCGAACAACCACCCGCCTTGCGTCAATTGTGATATTGCCCCCGGCAGCACTTGCTTGTGTGCTGGCAAATAAAGCGCTGGGACTCCCCTCAGCCGAGGTTCCGATTACTTCCACTAATTCCGCAGGAGTAACTGCTGCTGTTTCTGCTGACCCAATACCTCGAACCGTCAAGGTTCCTCCTGACCCTTCGCCGAACGTTGTTGCGGAGATCCGGCCGCCCCCCTGGACTGTTAACCGTCTGGTTTCCACCGTCAAATTACCTCCGTTTCCCGTTGCTGGCAAAATTTCTCCCTGTTCTGTTTGTTGACCGTTGACTTGAGCGAATATACCACCGCCACTCCTTACCTCCACTGAGTCAGAAGCGCGAATTATTAAATTTCCTGCATTGCCAGAGGCAAAAGTAGACGTTGATATCTGAGCTACTTCCTCCACAATCAACTGTCTGGTATTAACTGTTAAATTTCCTCCATTTCCATTTGCTTGTGCATTTGCAAATAAACCACTAATTCCTGACAATTGCACCAAATCGGTGGCGTTTACTGTTAAATCTCCCGATCGACCAATACCGCTAGTAGTGCTGGCAATCTCAGTTTGACCTTGCAGAAACAACTGTCTGGTTTCAACAGTTAGATTACCTCCATTTCCCGTTGCCTCTAAACCGACTCCAGAAAACAAACCACCAACGTTCAGAGTGACTTCAGCATCTATGACAGGAGTCCTCAGTTCCACCAGTTCCCTAGCTCGGACGGTTAAATTTCCGGCATTGCCAGCCGCAAAGGTAGCAGTTTGTGCGGCTGCTCCTTCTCGAACAGTCAACCGCCCTGTGTCAATGTTTAAATTGCTGCCATTGCCATCGCCCTGAGTTTCTGCCAGCAAGCCGCTACGGAAAAAGGGGCGTTCTTCGGTTGTAGTACCTATTAGTTCCAGGGAGTCGGAGGCATTTACAGTTAAAGAGCTTCCTGGCTGCGATCCTTCAGTAATACTTAATATTGCCGAACCGCCTGTCAGGGCGACATTTCGACCCTGTACTTGAATGGTTCCGCCTCCGGGACCACTAGCGTCGGCGGATGCTGCGTTGGTGAATTGGATGTCGCCATATTCCGCGACAGGTTGGGCATTTCCGATTCCGATCGATCCGTTACTATCCAAAGTAAGTTGACCGTTTCTCACAGACCAAAGCTCAATCCGCCCTCCTTCAGCCATGAGGTTTCCGCCGTCTAGGGTGACATTGCCCCCAATGAGCGCTAAGGTATTCCCGGCTTTTACTTCAAGACCAGCAGGGCGATCGCTCCTATCTACTTGGTCATCATCACCTAAGCTGAAGTTGTGGCCATTCCCCTCAACGCGGATCTCTGCGGGAGTTCCTGTAAATTGCAAGCTGGTAGGAATACTGATAGTTAGCAGAGGAGTTGTTTGGAGATTTCTAGCACTAAATGAAGTGCCGTCAGCAAAATTAATACTATCGGCTGTAGTACCAAGAAACGAGCCACCGATATTCAGGCTGGCATTCGGGCCAAAAATAATCCCGTTGGGGTTGAGGAGAAATAGGTTAGCGTTACCGTTGGTTTGGAGAATGCCATCAATGTTAGAAATTGACCCACCTGTGACGCGAGTGAAAATATTTTGAATCGTATCAGCGTTGTTGAAAAATGCTGTACCGCCAGTGGGGACGGAAAATTCCCTAAAGCTATGGAACAGATTGCGGCCCGCTGCTGTGCCGCCTTCAATGGTGAAGGTGTTATCGTTTTGGGTGACGGTGGAGTTGAGCGGTAAAGTGTCATCCCGGACAATTTGGGCAGTTGCCAAAGTGGGAAAACCACAAATGTAAAAAAGAATACAGAATATTTTTAATTTTGTTTTATTTTTCACGGGGATGCAGGATATAAAAACGGGCGATCGATGAAAATATTAAGATGATTAGTCCTGGAGGCAGAAACCGATTTTTTTTACAAAAATAAGGCACTCCCGACCTTGAATACTCATAAAAAACCTGGTTTTTTTAGTATTTATATGCAAGTCCTAGTTATCTTACAACACAAAGAGCCGAAGATATAGCAGTCGCTAAGGTGCTTTGGTCACTGAGCGTAGTCGAAGTAGGCATTTCGACCCTTCGACTACGCTCACATAAGTAGGTTGGGTTTAAGAATGATCCCTCCGCTTCGCCCAACACCTTCTTCTAGTTGATGTTGGGCGGAGCGTTTAGCGGAGGGTTCTCTTCGTTCAACCCAACCTACAGATCTAACTACGGATATTATTAAGAAATAGGTGTAACTGTAGTGCTTATATTTCCAATTGCACCTACACCTAAAACTGTAAAGCTGCCTTCAGTAGCAAATGTCGAACCTGCAAAAGCAGTGTCAATTGCTTGTACGCTCCAATAATAAGTACCCGGTCTGAGATTTTTCAGCGTCCAATTTGTGTTTTGATTGACATTGCCCATTTGAACTACTTTGCGAGTGCCATTGCTATTAGCCATCGGAGACATAATATCTGAACCTCCAGGAGTTGTTCCTACTCGCAGGTTATAAGTTAAACCTGCTTGCGGTGTTTCAGCATCAGTAGCAGGACTCCAGTTTAGGCTGACAGAATTACCATTAACTGAAGAGATCAGTCCAGCGGGTATTACCGGGACAGTATTTACAGTGAAAAGGTTGTTTCTGTAAACTTTGGTACTAGCAGAAGGAGAACCCAAGCGATTGCCAGCTAAGAGCAGATCCAAGTCGCGATCGTTGTCATAGTCTCCCCAACTTACTGAACTGCCAAAAACTCCTTGTAAGTTGGTACTAATATCGGTAAACCTGCCGCCATCATTGCGGTAGAGTTTTGAGATTCTGGATGGCGAAGCACCTGTCAAAAGAATATCTAAGTCCCCGTCATTATCGTAATCTCCCCAATCTACAGAGCTATAATAAGCTCCCTGCAAGCCCGCTTGAATCTCCGTGAAACTGCCAGCATCATTGCGATAAATCTTAGCAACCGGAGATGAATTGCTCGGCGTTAAACCAGTCAAAAGTACATCTAGATCGCCGTCATTGTCATAGTCTCCCCAAGCTGCATCACCCGAAAAAACGCCCGTTAATGGCGCACCTATATCTGTGAAACTGCCATTATCGTTGCGATAAATCTTAGAGATATCTGCTGAAACTGAACCATCAGAATTACCAGTTATGAGAATATCGAGATCTCCGTCTTTGTCGTAGTCACCCCAATCTGTTGAACCCTGCCAAACTCCCTGTAAATTTGCGGCTGTATCTGTAAAACTACCGCTGTCATTACGGTAGACTTTCGCAATCTTAACCGAGGAACCAGAAATAATGGCACCACCTGTCAGAAGTATATCGAGATCGCCATCATTATCGTAATCTCCCCAATTTGCTGAACTATTCCAAACTCCTTGCAAGTTAGCACTGACATCCGTAAAATTACCGCCATCGTTCCGATAAACTTTCGAGACTGGATTTGAGGCATTATCCAAACCTGTTAGCAGAATATCAAGATCGCCATCTCTGTCATAATCTCCCCAATCGATCGAACTATTCTTAACTCCAGTCAAAGCAGCATTAACATCTGTAAAGTTGCCGCTATCGTTTCGGTAAACTTTGGCTACAGAATTCGGACCGTTTGTGCCTGTCACCAAAATATCTAGATCGCTATCGTTATCGTAATCTCCCCAAGCTGCCGAACTGTAGAAAACTCCGTCCAAATTAGCATTAATGTCGGTAAATAGTTCTGTGGATGCTGGATTAGCTGCGATCGCAATTCCTTGAGAAAACTCCGAAGTGTTATTATTCTGGTCAGTAGCAGTAGCAGTAATAAATTGACCGATGGGAACAGCCAACGGTAACTTAACGGCGACTGTCGCATTGCCACTACTATCGGTCGTCACAATCTGGAATCCAAGGAAGTTCTCTCCTTCTCCATAACCGCCACCGCCAAAACCACCACTACCAAATTCACCACTACCAAAACCAGAGTCATCTAAAACCTTGTTAGAGAAGAACTCTACTCTGAATGTAGTGTTGGGAGTGCTGTTTATCTTCCCTTCAATTACCGTAGTCTCACCGCTAGAGATAGCGGAAGTCAACTCAGGGAAATTCTGGAATTTGTTAGGACCAGTGTCGCTATCTCCCACATCATTTACAGTCAATCCATTATCTCCTAAATCGATTCCCAAGAGTTCGTTCCCAGAAATAGAATTAGACAAAATAGCATTGCCCGTTGCACCATCACCCATAAGATAGATACCGTTTCTACCGTTACTGAATATCAAGTTTGATGCCCCAAGTGCTGTTCCACCAATAGTATTGTTAGGCGCACCCAACATCAAAATACCACCTTTTGTATTTCCCAATTTTTGAGTACCCGTGATATCGCTACCGATATAGTTGCCCTGAATGAGGTTATTGCTAGCACTTGCCCCCTCTATGTAAATGCCAACACGATCGTTACCCGATATGATATTTCTTGCTTTAAGTGTTGTACCGCCAATAGTATTATTAGGCGACCAAACTGAAATGCCACTAAAGCCCGTACCTAAATCTTGAGTGCCAGTTACATCTGTACCGATGAAGTTTCCTTCAATGATGTTGCCGCCATTACCAGCCAATCGAATAGCGTCAACACCAAAACGGTTGATTGTCAATCCTCTAACCGTACTGTTGCCAGCAGAGATATACAAACCATCCACTGATACATTACTGCCATCTAATTCAATTACTGGTCGAGTTGAATATCCTGGCTGAGTCATGCCATCAATAATCGCTGAATCGGTAATTTGTGGCAGTGGCGATAGCGGTCGAATGGTAAAAGCATTGGTGCTGGTATTGTAGCCCGCATCGGTACTCGGAATTTTGAAGAGAACTGTATCCTTGCCAGGGCTGCTATTGGCCCAATTTAAAACCGCCCGTAAACTACCAGGCCCACTGTCTTTGGTATTGGTAACAACATTCGGTGGCTCATCATTATCGGCGATCGTCACTGTCGCACTGCCATCTTTCCCAATAGTGTAACCTTGACCTGTTGATAACGTAAGCGCTACCGTTTCATCTCCTTCCACTAAATTGTCATCAACTGGAACGATCGGAATGGCGACACTTGACTGACCGGCAGGAATCGTGACACTTCCACTCAATCTCTGATAATCTAGACCTGCACTAGCTGTTCCTCCCACCAAATAATCGACCTTCAAATTGTATTTTGTTTGACCCTTCCGAGAAATAGTCACTGTACCAGGATCGCCATTTTCTGAAGCACTCGGATCTGTTGCCTCTATAGATACATTTGGCTTAGTTCCGTAAATATTTAGCTTCCAACTATCCCAGAATCCTTGAATTTGATTTCCGTTTTCATCAATAACTTCTAATGTCCAGTCGCCCTTAGCAGATTCTCCCCAGGTGCGATTAGAAGTGAATAGCCAAGAGTCAGTTGATTCAGGTTTTATTTGATAGTTATTGTTGGGATTTCCTTCTTTAGGTAATGCCTGCATTAAAAGCGAATTTGTACCGTCTGGCGATTTTAGTTTTATCGTTAAATCGCTCCAATCCTTGTGGTCACTATCAAACAAAACTTCAACCTTCTCTACATTAATATCTTCATTAATTGTTATCGTTGAAGACAAACCTGTTTCTTTACCATCAGGGATACTTACCATGACATTTTCTAAGTTAGAACTCACCTGAAATTCTCGATCGACAGATGTCCAATTAGCAGCTTTTTCCACCGCAGCTTTTGGATCGACAGCCCCAAAACCGTATTTATGGTTAACCCAATTCCCTACTCCATTTTGTGACCAACCTGGATCGAAAGCATCATTTTTCTGAGCAGTTCCTACTAAGATGTGCTGCACGTCCCGCCAACTCAAAGAGCGATTTTTTTCTAACATCAAGGCAACAACCCCTGATACGAAAGGTGCCGCCGCTGAAGTTCCGCCAAAGCCAGTGGTATAGTCCTTCTCGTCGTATCCCCTGCTACCTTGCAGATCGGGTGTGGTAATACCGATTCCGTTGCCACTCGAATATGCAGATACTAATAGAGAGGCTCCCGGTTCGCTATAAGGTGACTTGTAGCCCCGATTGTCGATCGCACCTACGGCGATCGCATAGCGAGAATTAGCCAATCCGTTATAGTTGACATTTCCGTCATCTAAGGCATCGTTACCAGCACCAAAAACATAGATATTACCGAGTCCGCCGCGCCCCTGTTTGACTCCCATCTTCATCGCTGTCACACCAGGCCCGGAGTCGCTCAGCCAATTCTCTTCCTTCCAACTATTGTTGTAGATATCAATAGACTCATTGCGATTTTTACCAGACACGTCATACAGCGCATTCGCTAAAATTATATCGTCAAATTTATCAGCAATTAGGCGCAATCCAGCGAAGGAAGCTTCCGGAGCAACTCCACTGCCTTGATAGCCATTAGAACCATTAGCAAGCGCAACTCCTGCTACCGATGTTCCATGAGGATTGTAGGTACTGAAATCCAAACCAAACTGATTAATTTTTCCAGTGTTTAACTGTCCTTCATTGTTAATCCTTAATTGCCAATAACCCGGTGCCCACTGGTTATTAGCATCGGCCAAACTCACCTGCGGTTTGAAACTGCCCGTAAAAGGTGCAAAGGCGGTCGAGATTGGTGTTGTTGCTCGATCGTCAAATGTTGTACCAGAAAAATTACTGCCACTACCGCCGATATTTCGGAATAGTTCAACTTCTGGTGGTGCAGCAGGCGGATCGCCCGGTCTGGGGAACCAATTGCGCCACGAAGACCGGAAAACTAGGGGGTCAAATATAGGTTCTTTGGGGCTTACCAAATACCCTTCCAAATCAGAGATTTTGGGGTGCTGGATATTCAGTTGAACGTTTACGTCTGTTACCACTCCCGTCAGAGGAACCTTTATAGGGAAAGTCGTCTGCCGAAAGTCTCTGATTCCACTATTCAGGGAACTGTCCGGGGAATATTCCTTAATCACTTTCCCCTGGTAAGTGGGTAAGGGATTGGCATCATTTTCGTTGAAATCCCAACTCAGATCCGATCGATATTGAGATTTCAATTCTGGATGCTCGTACTCAAAGCCGTCGTCAACAATGCCAATAACTACACCCTTCCCTCGCGCTAACTCCCAAGCAGACATCACATTAGCGGTTGGGTTAATGCCTGTTTGCAAGTGCCACTGAGTTCCATCTTTTACCAAAGGTTCATCCTTGGGTTCCGACAGCAATTTTGGCTGTATGGGAACAAGGGGATAGGCAAATTCTACCGGACTGAGCGAAAGTAAAGACTGCTGAACTTGCAATGGATCGGCATCTTCTGGAAATTGCCATCGGTAAGTGTTGGGAATGTGTCCGGCTGTACCTAAATCTAAAGCGCCTAAACTACTAGCCAACTGCGAGGAAGAACTGCCGGGGGTCAGCCAAACTAACCATTCTCGCGTTTTAGCCAAGGTTTCTGGATCGTATTTTTTTAGATTAGCTGAACCTGCGATCGCCAATCTGACTTCATCAGACAACCCATCTGCACCCGGATCGCTAATCAGCGCAAACTTTTGACTCGCAACCGGGCTAGCACCACCTGCTTTATCATAGGCGATCGCCGATAATTGATAGCGCCCCGGTGCTAAACCGCTCAAATTATCACTAAAGTTAAATCGGCCGAACCCATCACTGTCAGTGGTAAATTCAGTAACATCATTAGCGATTTCAATTTTCTCACCACCTTCTTTTTGGAACCAGAAATCGACTTTAGCAATATCGCTGACTCCTTCTGTATCAAAAACCTTAGCGCCACTAAAGCTAATTTTTTCACCCTTGGTATAGAGAGGTAAAGTTCTAAATTGTAAATCCCCCGGCGCACTATTGACTAACAAATTGCGACTCGCTTCATTGCTAGCTGCACCAGATTTATCGTAGCCGATTGCCTTCAACTGATATTTACCCGCCACTAACCCACTCAACGTATAATTAAAAGTTGCCCAACGATTGTCGGAACTGTCGGAAGTAAAAGTAGTAACATCATTAATATCTGTCCATTCTCCCCCCTCTTTCTGCAACCAAAAATCTACTTTGGCTAAAGTATCAGCTCCATTAGCATCAAAAATTTTGCCATTTGTTAGCGGAATTGCCTCATTGGGTTTAGCAATATTTGGCAGGCTAAATTGCAAATTTTCTGGCGATCGGTTAACCGGAGTTGGAGTTGGCGGTGTCGGAGTTGGAGTTGGCGGTGTCGGAGTTGGGGTTGGCGGTGTCGGAGTTGGGGGTGGCGGTGTCGGAGTTGGGGTTGGCGTAACTGTAGCTTCTTTTACAATAAAGCTTTTGAGTACCGTCTCGCTGGTAGCGCCTGCTTTGTCATAGGCGATCGCCTTTACCTCATACTCACCTGCACTTAAATCCGACAAATAATAGCTAAAAGTTCCCCAGCCTTGACTATCAGCGATGAAATTTTCAGCATTAATAACCTTGAGCCATTCTCCGCCTTCCTTCTTTCTAGAAAATTCTACTTTTTCCAGGTTATCAACACCGTCGGCGTCGTAAACTTTACCGCCTGTAAAGCTGATTGTTTCTCCCACTGTGTAAGCAGGTAAAACATCAAATTGCAAGTTTTTAGGAGCTGTATTTGTTGGCGGTGTCGGAGTTGGCGGCGTAGGTGTCGGGGTTGGCGGTGTCGGTGTCGGAGTTGGCGTAACCGTAGCTTCTTTGACAATAAAGCTTTTGAGTACCGTCTCGCTGGTAGCGCCTGCTTTGTCATAGGCGATCGCCTTTACCTCATACTCCCCTGCACTTAAATCCGACAAATAATAGCTAAAAGTTCCCCAGCCTTGACTGTCAGCGATGAAATTTTCAGCATTAATAACCTTCATCCATTCTCCGCCTTCCTTCTTTCTAGAAAACTCTACTTTTTCCAGGTTATCAACACCGTCGGCGTCGTAAACTTTACCGCCTGTAAAGCTGATTTGTTCTCCCACTTTGTAAGCAGGTAAAACATCAAATTGCAAGTTTTTAGGAGCTGTATTTGTTGGCGGTGTCGGAGTTGGCGGCGTAGGTG
Source organism: Microcoleus sp. PH2017_09_SFU_O_A (assembly GCF_020738625.1). Taxonomy (NCBI): domain Bacteria; kingdom Bacillati; phylum Cyanobacteriota; class Cyanophyceae; order Oscillatoriales; family Microcoleaceae; genus Microcoleus; species Microcoleus sp. PH2017_09_SFU_O_A. The sequence goes on along the minus strand of NZ_JAEQCF010000039.1, from coordinate 13,309 downwards.
TCGGAGTTGGCGGTGTCGGAGTTGGCGTAACTGTAGCTTCTTTGACACTAAAGCTTTTGAGTACCGTCTCGCTGGTAGCGCCTGCTTTGTCATAGGCGATCGCCCTTAATTCATAATTCCCCGCCCCTAAAGCAGGTAAAGAATAACTAAAAGTTGCCAACCCCTGACTGCCGGCTGTAAAATTCGTTGCATCTGCTAAATTAGTCCACTCATCGCCTGCTTTTCGCAATGATAATTTTATTCTGTCTAGGTCGATCGCCCCATTACCATCGATTACTTTTCCACTTGTTAACTCAATCGTTTCACCAATTTTATAAATGGCTTTTAAATCGAACTGTAAGTCTTTCGGTGGCGTATTTATTGGTGGCTTTGATTTGAGAAAATCGATAAATTTCTTCCCGCCTTCAGAAGTAGTCCAATCCTTAGCCGGATTAATTACTTCTTTCAACGGTACAGCTTTGCCGATCGCACCTGTCAACTTAAAAATAACATCCTGATAATCGCCATCCGAACCCGTATCAACCCGCTGATCCTCTAGGGAAAATACCAAGCCACCACCATCAACGTCCGCTATTTGACCGTACAACCAAGCATCATTTGGGTTGAGACTAGATAACGAAAACAGCGGGCGCTTATCTCCACCAATATCGGGATTGTTAAAAACCTCTTGCACTGTACCATTTGGCACCAACATTACAGCATAAGCCTTTCCGGGAGTTGTGGTAAATGTCTTCACGCCCTGATACGGCCCATCATTATAATTTTCTTCTCCCAAAGTGCCACGAAATAGAGGATTTCCCCCCTCTACGGATTCAAAAATCGTGATATGACCCAATACAGAATTACTCAGCGATCGTCTGGCAGCTTCCTTCATAAATCCCTTATAATCTGAAGCAAATCGCTCCATACCATCGAGACTAAAAATAGCTATTTCCCCTTGATATCTGCCGCCATCGTTGAGAAAATCGAAGCCTACTTCACTTTTTTGCGAGACAAAAAATCCCGCATCAACCCCCAAACCGCTTAACGGATCGATTCTACCATCGGCAGTTAAACTGACTTGATAATTTGTGTAGCCGGAAACAGGAGAAATATTTAAAATATAATCCGCCGCCCCTAAATTATCGATGTTAATAATTCCAGCTTTTACGTCGCTAGTTGAAATACTTTTGATTACCTTCCCTTCTTTGTCGCGCAGTTCCATATTGATATCGCCACTAACACCGATCGCGGAGATGCGGGCGCTACCCATCCTGGGAAGACTGAAAAAATAGCTATCTTTAGGATCGGTGTTATCCGTAGAACCGATCGAGAAATAGTTATCGTTGAGGCTACCGATTTGAATATTGGACATTTTATACACCCCTTTCCTTAATCAACTTAGGTTTATCAAAAAACAACGACCCGGAAATAAATACAGGTATGGCGAATTTTTAATACTTAAACTGTCGTTTAAGATGCTTTGCCTCACTCAGAATGATAATATGAGGCTTTAATGGATGAATCATGAAAATCTTTTTGACGAACTATATTATTAGGCATTTTTTCTCTCCTGTCAATCGATATTTTGATGAAGACTTGATGAAGGCTTTATGAAGATTTGACAAACCATTTGAGTTTTTACTCCTGTTTTGTATAAGTTCGATCGAACGCTGGTAATTTGCAATTTGTCAACTGGTAAGACAGAATTTTTAGTGGCATTTTATAAAACAATCCTGGCAATTTCTAGCGATCGCACGCAGGGCAAAAAACCCAGTTTCTGTTGTTGATGCACGAGTCCCACAGCCAGCGAGGGTTAAAGGTAGAGTTCCCGTCACCCTCAAAAATCGGCCGTTACTTATCTATCTGGAAGCAGGCGTTAGTTTTATGCAGAACGCTGCCTAATCTTCATAAAACTTTATAAATTGGAGAATGGAGCCGCCAGAAGTCGGCTCAGGAAGGGATCTCGCCAAAACATTCTCGAACCGGAACTTACCCCCACACGGCGAAGTTTCGTTGTTGTGGCGCGCCCTCAACCTTGCCGAACCGCCCCCCACACGGCGAAGTTTCGTTGTTGTGGCGCGCCCTCAACCTTGCCAAACCGCAACTGCCACCGTACCCACAGCCTCTACCCATGGGTAATAAGTTAAGCCTGTATGGCAGTTGTCAAGGGGATACCAGAAATCGGACTTGTTCTTTGCGGGCGATTATTCAGCAAACCCTAAGCTGTTTCGCATTTAAACTGGGATTTTTGAGTGCTGAAACCGCAAGCCTTGCCGAGATAGCCCGATCGATTTAAATGTAAAACAGCTTAATTAAATATAATCGATCGCCCCCGCAAAAGATTACTTGATTTGCACTTTTCGATCGCTGCGTTTGCGTTTCCATAACAAGCCGCCGAAAATTGCAGCCGCAGTTACTATCCCTCCAATTTCTGAAGGTTCGGGAACAGGTTCAGCACCATCGATCGCCCGCATTTTAAACGAGAACTTATCCCGATTTGATTCTAATTTTATTGGGAATGCTAGAGGGTTAGTCGGCTCGATTGGTGCATCGATACCGAGTACGCTAAACTCCGATACGCCGTAACCGAGCAAAGCCACAAAATCCACTATTTCATTAGGCTTGAATTTGCCGATTTCTTGACCGCCAACTGCGATAGAAAAAAGTTCGTCAGCATCAATACCGCTGGGCAAACTGAGAATTTTCGTAAATAGCGATGGTTCGGTTGGCTTGGGATTAAATGCGATCGGACTTGACCCAACAATATCCTCGCCGATTTTGAACGCAAAACCCGCCGAGGTTGGCGGGTCAAACCACAGGCGATTTGCTACATTATTAAAAATATGCCAACCATCCTCAAAACGATCGGGTAATACAGGATTGCGCTGAGAACTACCGCTGATAGGATCGAGCAGAAAAGCATGATTTGTACCAGTCGCGCGGTTAATCCCTTGACCGACAATTTGACCGCGATCGTTAATGCCGCTGATTTGCTGTAAAAACCACCCAGAATCAGCAGGAATCAAACTGTTAAGGTTAGCCATTTCGCCGTCTTCCCAGATTAAACCGTGACTGAGGCTGCCATTGACACTTGTGTTACCAAAACCGACTGCTTGTCCTTTATTATTAATTGCAACCCCGTAATTGACATTGCCACCGAGAGTTTTGAGTTCTGTAAGTTTACCGTTTGACCAGATAACAGGTTTACTTTGCTGAGTGTTCTTATCTGCTGAATGGCCGATCGCCTGTCCCAGATCGTTGATATCGTAAGCAATACTGTCGTTGTGTCCTTCCAGAGTTCCCAAGTCTACGATCGTGCCATTTTCCCACAAGGCAGCATGAGTTATGCCGAAAACAAGACCGGAATAACCAACTACTTGCCCTTTGTTATTGATACTCATAGCCCCGCCATTGAAACCAAGAGTATCGAGTTTTGTCATTACACCGCTTTGCCATACAAAGGGGTTAAATTGCTCTTGGGTAATGTTAAACTTACCAACTATTTGCCCAGCATCATTGATGTCACTAGCGCTACTGCTAATGCCACCAAAATAACCGAGGTCTGTCCTTTGACCGTTTTCCCACAAATAGGCATTATCCGTCCAATTTTCGCTGAGATATCGGCCCACAACTTGACCGGAAGTGTTGATTTGGTAAGCCCAAGTGCTGTCGGTAACTTCAGTCAATTGACCGTTTTCCCAAATCCAACCCACACCATTTTTACCCATTACCACTTGTCCGAGATTGTTGATACTGTAAGTGTTGCCGGGGCCGAGGTCTGTAATGGCATAGGAGGAAAAACCTGTATGGATACTGGCGGCGCTGACTGGTTCAACTACGGTAAATCCCAATAAAGTAAAAGCAGTCAGCGACAGACAACTTTGAACAAACCCGCGAGAGGAAGTTTGTTCAAACATTTTTTTTAATTTTTTCACGTGCACCTCAGAGTCGATGGTTGGGTTGGCATTGCTTGTTTGCATAGAAAACGAGTTCCCTGTATATCTATCAGGGTGTCGATCGAGATTTTATGCGCTGACGCGACAATTTGTTACAAAAATTTACTAAAACTTACGCCTCGCCGTCCAGAAACCGAGTTTTCTACGACAATACTAGGTTCCAGAATGATAATCGCTGTCGGTGGGAGAGTCCACCAACAGCGATTATTCGATCGTCATTATTATTCAATTACATTTCTAGACATTGCGGGTATGGCTCAAGGGCGAAAAATTTTGAAGCAAGCGGTGTTGGAATTCCTAGTTCACGGGCTGCGCTACGTATTCTACGCCCAACCAGGTTCCCTCTCGCGGGGACTGCCAAGGGCACATTCTGCTGAACCTTTGCAAAGCAAGCTGGTTTGTCTCACCATCTGAGGTTTATATCTGGCCCGACCCTGAGGGTATCGTGAGAGGACAGGCGATCGCGCCTCTGTACCGTTCAGTCCCCCAAGCTGCCAAGAACGATCCAAAACTTTATGCCTTACTCAGCTTGACTGACGCTATTTGAGTTAGTCGGGTGAGAGAGCAACGTTTAGCCGCTAGCGAACTTGAAAAGCTGCTTGCTTCAAAATAATGGAATCACTGGGTACCACAAGAAACTACGGTTTTTCGATCGACAATTTGCACAATATTTTTAAAAAAATGTGCTTAATGATACCGATTCGTAGCAGCAACCAAATTCGGGTTTACTACGATCGAACACTACCAAACTGCTACCAAACTAGATTTACCAATACTAAAACTACACTAAACTTGACGTTACAACACTCGTTCGCAGTTCATCTATTTTCGTACACTTTCATCTCATTTTTGTCCGCGAACGTTGTACTTTTGTCTATGAACGTTACACTTAGATCCATTTTAATCCACACACCCAAATATTCATATAGCACAAGGAATACAGGTGTTTTCAGACCATCAAAAATTGCATAGAATAGCAGGTAGGCATTGCCAAAAACCGAGATTCAGGCAAATACTACAGGGGGGCATGGAAGCAAATATTGCGCGTCTTTACTTACTCCGCATTGCGCCGTTTTTTACCATTTCAGTCACCGAATACTTGGGGGTATCGAAATACCTGTTTTTTTGACAAAAGCGCAGAATCGAAAAACCTATCTCAAAAAGCCTAATTTGCAGATCATAACTGATGCAATTGTTCAGCTTGCTGTTGGATAGTGCAGTTATTTTTGCTGCTATGAGTTAGGAGTATAGCGGTTCTCAAGCCACGCGCGGGGTACAAACCGATCTATGGATGCCCTATGCCCAATCCCCAAGGGTACCTCATCGAACAGAAAAGGGCTATACCAGTGATGCCCGTTACGATCGACTTTAAGGGACTTCTCCCGTGAACTCGCCCCCATCCACAAAATGACCCGACTTGGATAGATTTAGTGACACAGAAATTAGCCCAAGTTACGATCGACTTCTTGGCAATTATTTAACCACAGAGTCTCAAAAGCATAAGTCAAAAGCATAAGAAAGCGAGCAAAACTTGGGAGGTGAGGACACCGCCATGTTTCGTACACCACAAGCCATTTTGAGAGTTGGAAAACTTAAATCGATCGAATGTTTGAGAACAGCGGCCAGACATAACAGCCGAACCACTGTCGTACCAAATGCTGACAAAAACAAGACTGTTGAAATCTTGCAAGGCCAAACATCGCCCGAAGCAGTCGTAGAACTAGCACGGGCAAAAATTGGCTCTCAAAAAGTCCGAAAAGATGCAGTCATTGCCGCAGACATCCTCCTGGGGGCTTCCCCCAGCTACTTCAGACCCTCTTGCCCGGAAGACTATGGGTACTGGCAGCAAAAGCAACTGGTTCTATGGACAGAAGCTTCAACTAACTGGCTCGAAGAACACGTAGGGAGTAACATTCTTCAAACCGCCCTGCACCTCGATGAAGCCACTCCCCACATCCACTGTCTCTGGGTACCTATCAACAATGAGGGAAAACTCAGCTACAGGAGTACGGAGTTTGGAGGAACAAGAAGTAGCTTGAGCAAACTTCAAGACAGCTATGCCGCAGCCGTTGCCGACTTGGGCATCGAACGTGGCATCAAATTCTCGCCGGCACGGCATCAAAAAATCCGACAGTATTACACTGCTGTCAACTCCCAAGAAACTGTATTAGATTTAAACTTATGGCTTCCCGAACCAGAACCAGAAGAAACTGCCACCAATTACAGGTCTAAGTCAATTGCCTTGCTACAGACTGGTTCCGACGCCATCAACCAGATGCTTGCAGAACGGCAAAGGGCTGTAACACAACAAGAACTCGAACGAGAAAAAGCTATCCTCGCTCAAAAATATTAAGATCGAACAGAAGCTATATGGGAAATCCGATCGCCAGTTTCTAGAGCGCGTTTTCCAAAAGTTGATGCTCAATTTTACCTGGTGGGTAAATCGCAAGGATGCCGAGGGTAATAATGTCTTTCAAGGCGGATTTTTGGGCTTAGATAATATCGGCGTATTCGATCGCAGTGCGCCACTACCGACGGGCGGATATATCGACCAATCTGACGGTACTAGTTGGATGGGGATGTATTGTTTGAATATGTTAAAAATCGCGCTAGAATTGGCAAAAACTAATCCAGTTTATGAAGATATTGCTACCAAATTTTTTGAACATTATCTCTATATTGCCGATGCGATGAATCACATTGGGGAAATGGAAGATTCCTTATGGAATGAGGAAGATGGCTTCTATTACGACGTGTTGCATTTTCCCGACGATCGCCAAATTGAAATGAAAGTGCGATCGCTAGTCGGCTTAATTCCTCTATTTGCGGTAGAAATATTAGAACCAGAAACATTACAGCAATTACCCAATTTCAAAAAGCGATTGGAATGGTTCATCAAAAATCGGCACGATTTACGCCGTAATGTAGCTTGCATGGAAACCAAAGGTAAAGGCGCGCGCCGATTACTGGCGATCGTTTCTAAAGACAAACTCCAACGCATTTTACAAAAGATGCTCGACGAATCAGAATTTTTCAGCGATTACGGAATTCGGGCAGTTTCTCGCTATCATGCCGAACATCCCTATTGCTTCTATACCAACGGTACCGAGTTTCGCGTCGATTACGAGCCAGCCGAGTCTACCAGTGGTTTATTTGGTGGCAATTCCAACTGGCGCGGCCCCGTTTGGTTTCCAGTGAACTTTCTTTTAATTGAATCGCTGCAAAAGTTCCATCGCTATCTCGGCGATGATTTCAAAGTTGAATGTCCGACAGGTTCGGGGCAAATGTTGACTCTGTGGGAAGTCGCTACCGAACTATCCCAGCGACTCACCCAGATTTTCCTCCGTAACCCAGCGGGACAACGCCCAGTTTATGGGGGTACCCAGAAGTTTCAAAACGACCCGCATTGGCGCGATTTGGTGTTGTTTTATGAATATTTCCACGGCGATAATGGCGCGGGAATTGGAGCCAGTCACCAGACGGGATGGACGGGATTGGTAGCGAAGTTAATTCAACAGTTGGGGGAATATGGGGATGAAGATCGAGTAGGGGAATCGGTGCTGGAAATCGAAGCAGGTAGTGAATCGATCGTTATTTAAGTGGGATGATAAAGGTACTCAATTACCAGTAATATAGATTGCGATTGGTGCCTAACCTACTTTGTTTTTTCCTAACATTGTACAAAGTTAATCCCCACGTTTAGGGTGTAGCAAAAATTAATATGCCATACATTAATATTCAGATTACCACAGGTTCTACAAGGACACAAAAAGCTCAACTTGTTAAAGAAGTAACTGATTCTCTCGTTCGGATTCTTGGCAAAGATCCAGAACATATACACATCGTCATTCAGGAGATTGCAGAAGAAGATTGGGGATTTGCAGGACTCCTGACAGATGATTGGAAACAGCAGCAAAACTCATAAGAAGAGTGATGCTGAAGTAAATTAGATAGTTTTGTAGGGTTGGTATTTTATAAGCCTCGTTGACGAATTATGTCAAACATTTTACCTGTTTAATTACCCCAAACCTAGATGGTGGAAAGTACCCACCATCTAGTCCGACGCTGCTGCCGTAACTGCTCTACTAATCTGCACTGACTTGACTCTTCGCTTTATCTAGTCTTCTTCCCCAAGGTTTGAGAACTGAGATCGCAATAATCACAACCAAAGAAATAACTTGAACGAAAGTTCCAATTAATACACCTTTGGCATCGAAATTATAAACCAAATTATTCAGGGCTTGTAATCCCTCCTGCCCTGACAATTTTTCAGCAGTATTCCCCCACGGAAATAGCCAGAATGTGCCAAATACAACCAAACCAGTCGTTAGTATCCACTTAGTAATTACCCAATAGAACTTGATAAATCCATAATTTGTCATCCAGCACAGAAATGTTGCTGTGATGACGGAACCAATCGCTGAAGGAATGACAATCCAGTCATCTAGAAGATTAATTGCTGAATCTAGAGCATTCAGTACGTCGGCATTAACTGATGTTGTGTTTCTAAGCGACAGTAGCAGCATACTCAAGACGCTTCCCGTCCAGAGCGCAGCAAAACCAATATGCGCTGATAGCAGCCAGTTTCTCTGACGGATACTCAATTTTGGCATTTTTCCTCCAAGGTACTTCGATCGAGAACAGCACAACCGCAAGACAGCAATGCTTTTAGTCATGCGGATCAATTGCTTAATATATTGATAGTTAATATATTAAGTAATTGTCCAAAAGTCAACATCATCAGGCTGGGATCGCTAAGAAAAGTTCTGAATGATTCGATCGAGGAGCTTGAGAACGATTTCCTGCTCTGCTTCGGAAATATTTGCAGTTGCCTTTTTAACGGTATCTGCACCAAGCGGTGGCAGAATATACATGAGTCTTTTGCCTTCTTCCGTCAGCCAGATGCGGACGACACGGCGATCTGCTGAGTTTCGTTCTCGGTAAACTAGGTTGCGCTCTTCCATGCGATCGACGACTCCGGTTAGTGTTGCGCCTAGCTGTTTGAGTCTGTCAGCAATACCTGTTGTAGTAATCCCATCTTCTTCCCATAGACAGCACAGAACTAGATAGTGAAATGGAGTCAGATCGTAAGGTTCGAGCCGCTCTAGAAAATCTCTGTACATCAGTTGAGATGCCAGTTTCAGTTGATGCCCCAAGTTGTGAGGAGCGAGAGCATATTTCCATTGCTGGAGAAAATTAGCATTGGACGATGAACTAGGCATTCGATCGAGGTATTGGTGATTAAGCCAAATAGTTAATGTATTAATTATGCTATAACAATCAATTACATAAACGACCGCAAGCGTGAGTTGGAATTGTCGAAGGTAATTTAGGTCGCTCGAGTGCGATCGAGTCTCTACAGACTAAATCGCGCTGGGTTTCGATCGCCGCGTTTCTCAACAAATTCTCATTTTCTCTTCAGGAGTGTTTCAGCTCGATCGGGGATCGTAGTTATTATCGAGGCAAATTTAGCTCCGCGATAACCTAACTTTATCCCCTAGCCCCTCACCAGATGAACGTCAATCAGATCGGGAGTGAATCGATCGAGCATCCCCGTTTTCGGTGGATTAATTTTAATACCATCGCAGGATCGATCGATGATGGTAGGGATGTCATCCAAGGGCTGAGTCAAAGCCAAAAAATGCTCCCTTGTCGTTACTTTTATGACGATCTCGGTTCGGAATTATTCGAGCAAATTACCGATTTACCAGAGTACTATCCCACCCGCACCGAGCAGGCGATTCTAGAACAATATGCCTCAGAAATTGCCGAGTTCACGGGTACCTGCGAATTAGTAGAATTAGGTAGCGGTAGCTCTCGGAAAACTCACCTGTTATTAGAGGCTTACAGTCAACTCGATCGTCAACTGCACTATTATCCGATCGATGTCAGTGCTGGCATTCTCAAGAGTACGGCTCTAGCATTGTTGGAACGCTACCCCAACTTAAAACTGTGCGGCTTGGCGGGGACTTACGAGCAAGCTCTGGCTCAATTGCCACCAGCAGAACTGGGGAACCGCATGGTGATTTTCCTGGGTAGTACGCTAGGGAATCTAACCGATCGAGAGCGTAGCAGTTTCCTGACCCAAATTCAACAGGCACTCCAGCCTGGAGAATTTTTCCTCTTAGGCGTAGATTTACAAAAATCGATCGAGACGATTGAAGCTGCGTATAATGATGCTCAAGGGGTGACGGCTGAATTTAACCTCAATATCCTCCGCCATCTCAATCATCGCTTTGGAGGTGATTTTGCACTCGATCGATTCGAGCATTTAGCATTCTACAATCGGGAGCAACATCAGCTTGAAATGCATCTCCGCAGTTTGGTAACTCAAACTATAGCTTTTGCAAACCTAAACTATCGAGTTAAGTTCGAGGCTGGAGAAACGATTCACACCGAAATATCTCGCAAGTTTCATTTACCAACATTAGTAGATAATTTATCGGCTCATGCTTTTAAACCTTTACAATTTTGGACAGATCCACAAGATTGGTTTGGCTTGTTGCTATGTCAACGTCAATGTACTGTAGGGGAGTATCCTTAAATTCCAAGCGATCGCTATCCAACGAAAAATCAATCCACAATCAAAAATCAAAAATCAAAATGACAGCACATATCCTCTTGGTTGAAGATGAAATTAAACTCGCCCGATTTATCGAACTGGAATTAGATAGTGAGGGTTATCGCGTCAGTGTGGCACACGATGGGATGGCGGGACTGAGTTTGGCGCGGGAGGCGGCACCGGATCTAGCGATTTTGGATTGGATGTTGCCAGGACTTACAGGCGTGGAACTCTGTCGGCGACTGCGATCGACTGGTATATCTATCCCCGTAATTTTACTGACAGCTAAAGATGAAGTCGGCGATCGCGTGACGGGTTTGGATGCGGGAGCCGATGATTATGTAGTCAAACCGTTTAGTATTGAAGAACTACTCGCGCGCATCCGTTCTCATCTGCGACGCACCCAAAAAACCGACGAAGATCTGTTGCAATTTGAAGATTTAAGTTTAAATCGACGGACTCGCGAAGTCCATCGCGGTAGCAGATCGATCAATTTAACTGCCAAAGAATTTGAGTTATTACAATACCTATTGAGTCATCCTCGCCAAGTATTTACTAGAGAGTTAATTATCGAAAATGTCTGGGGATTTGATTTTCTGGGCGACTCAAATATTATCGAGGTTTACGTTCGCTATCTCCGCACGAAGTTGGAGCAAAACAACGAGCCAAGATTGATTCATACCGCGCGGGGTGTCGGGTATGCTTTGCGGGAGCAATAGCAGCGATGAAGATTTCGATTATAACGTTAAAGTTGAGCGGCAGCAGATAGCCATGGACACTCTACATTTTGTGGATTCTCGACACAAACGGCGAATTACGCTTTGGTGAACTGAGGCGTAAAGTTGATGGCATCTCAACGAAGGTGCTTACCGAAAGATTGCGATTACTGGAATCGATTGAAGTAGTTCATCGTCACCATGAATCTACAATTCCACCTCAAGTTACCTACAGCTTGACTGAACGCGGAAAAGAGTTGTCTGGGACACTCGACCACCTCTACAAACTCGCTGTGCGTTGGTATGGCACGGAGGGAAAAACGGCTGTCTAGATTTTGCTGAATGCTAACAGATAACCTTTAGGCTGCTGTCCCTACACGTAACCCAACAGCCGACCCTCGATCGAATTCAAATTTAAAACATTTGGACTTTTATTTCGTTTCAACGCAACAGACTTCCTAGCTCTCAATATGTTTGCCAGCATTCCACCAAGACAAAGAACTCGCCGCCAGATCCAGCGGTGGTTTTTCTAAAGTTGTTGCCAGTGTATCATTCCATTTATTGTAAAAAGACATCATCGCAATCAGACTGACAATCTCCGCGATCGCTTCATCCTCAAAGTATTTACCCAATTCTCCAAAATCCTCATCCGTGACTGCATTGGGCATTTTATTAGCCTTATCAGCAACTGTCAACGCCGCGCGTTCGGCAGCCGAGAAACTGGGATGAGTCTGGTAATCGCGAATATTTTGAACTTTGTCCATCGACAACCCATATTTGAGAGCTAGCCCCGCACAATGCGCCGTACAGTACATACAACCAGCCGCACGGGATGAAACATACATCACGAGCAATCTGAGCGTCATCGAGGTTTTTCCCGCTGTCAGCAGCACTGCGCCAGTTAGTTCGACTACTGCCTTCATCACCGCAGGCTTATGTCCCATCGTCAGATAGTCATTAGGCAGAAATCCGAAAAATTCCTCCAGTTGCCCGAACATTTCATCATATGTGGCGAGTTCGGCAATGGGTTTGGGTGCAAGTCTGGGCATGGTTGTCTCCTGCGATTTGTTTGCATAATTACTCGATCGACAATTACTCAGGCTTAAACCCTTGCGGATGGGCTATACTGATGAAACAATAGTTTTTGTCGATATAGACAAGAATACACGTTTTTGTCGAACCCGTCAAGAATAAACATCGATAATTTTTAGCTAACTACCGATAACCATGCCGCGCCCTCGATCGTTCGATACCGATGCTGTCATAGAACAACTCTGCGATTATTTCTGGGAGCATGGCTATAGTGCGACATCTTTGGATGAGTTGGCGCAACTGCTGGGAGTCAAGCGGGGCAGTTTATTTAATGCCTTTGGCTCGAAGGAAGTGTTATTTTATGCGGCTTTCGAGCGGTACGAGCAAAAGTTTAAACTGGCGTTTGAGACGGATAAAAGTGGCGTTAATGCGATCGCCAATTATTTCCATAATGCGATCGAAATTGCGTCTACCAAAGGGATGGGGCGCGGTTGCTTTTTGGTGAATCTGTTGATGTCTGCCGAAATTCCCACTCCCGAACTTCAACAAGCGATCGATCTAGACGTAATTTTTATCAAAGACTTTTTTCACAAACATTTAGAACTAGCTCGGCTAGATGGGCAACTACCGCCGCCAATTTCTATTTCAGCCGGAGTCGATGTGTTGTTTAGTGCCACGATCGGAGTTTTCGCATTAGCGCGGATGAGAGCAACGCCTATGATGATTCAAGAGTTCGTTAAGAACAATTTTCGGGGATTGTTTCTCAAGGTGTAGGTGAGATCCTCCAACCTTGTCGAAAGAGCAAGATTTCAACAAAACAGCGCAAGAATCGGGCTTCAGCTTACTGGGGCTTTTCTCTACTATTGAGGTATGGAAATTTTTCTAGTAGTGAGCCAAAGATCGTGACTACTCAACCCATCTTCAAAACTGTAATGAACCGTGTCACTTTTGAAAGTGAAGGCGAAACCGCTCGTAAAAACATGGACAAAGCTACCCAAAAGTAGTCAATGTTAGACATCTACGTTAGTAATTTTAGTCCACAGTCCTAAAACTACAGGAAT
>NZ_JAEQCF010000038.1:0-94856 GCF_020738625.1 Microcoleus sp. PH2017_09_SFU_O_A | reverse complement strand
TTCTTTTAAATCAATCAAAGCGTTTTGGTAAACACGAGAAGACAACTGATTCATCCAAGCACATTCAGGTTGTTTCTTGACGTAGTTAGTGAGAACTTTCTTGATTTCGTTGATGACCTTTGAGTCGGAAAACTCACCTCCACCGTACATTTGAACTCTCAGGCTCAAACCCATGTTAAATACCACGCGCCGAAAGCCTGCGTGTTTTGCCATCAAGGTCGCTTCAGTATTATTCAATTTGAGCGCTCGCTTGACGGCAAACATGGAACTGACTCTCAGCAATCAACTGTAGATAAGTTTAGCTTTCCTATTTGCCACTTAAGTCTTGCTCTTAACCTATCGCCGAGAGCTCGTTGACAATTTTGACTTTTCCCTTGAGCACCGAGCGCAGCAGGCGGTTGATCGAATGTCTGTCTTGCTCGTCGAGAGAGTCATCCAATACAGCGGCCATCAAACCGTAGCGATCGGCTACAGTCAAACTGCCCGTATCGGTAACAGAGTGACGCTGGCATGGCAGAGAGCGTGATGTTTTGAGCCTAACTGTGTGATAACCACGGAGCTTATTTTGTGACGAGCGACGTTTGAAGTCTGCGATCGCCGTCACAATATTATGTCAGAGCTACCCATTGCCTCCACTCCCCTCCAAAATCTAAAGATTTATAAAGCTTTTTGGGATCTGTGGGTGTCTTTACCCATTTCCAATGTATAAAACGCATTGCGGTGATGCAAAAAGCTCATAAAACTCAAGATTTTGTAAAAATAGCTACGAATATTTACTGTTGCGCGCTTTACATTAGTTCATAACAAAGGTGCATCGGAATACAGCGATCGAGCCATCGGTAACAACTATAACCATATATAGTTTGGCTGAATTCGAGACAGCGCCTGGCAAAGCTCAAGTATACAAAAGACCAACCATGCTTAAACGAAATTAGATCCAGTAACTAAATATACAGTTTTAAATCCACAGGCTCATTAAGGTTAGCAGGAAACACATTTTATGCTCCAAGTCAATATCTCAGGGAATAAACCAGCAGCGAGGGTAAATCGATGACCCAAACAGTAGAACCCCAAGCGAGCCTAAACAAATTTGAAAAACTCAAAGCCGAAAAAGATGGCTTAGCGGTTAAAGCTGAGCTAGATCACTTTGCCCAAATCGGCTGGGAAGCAATGGATGCAACAGACCGCGAGCACCGCCTCAAATGGCTCGGCATCTTCTTTCGGCCAGTAACTCCGGGCAAATTCATGATGCGCCTGCGCTTGCCCAACGGCGTCATTACCAGCAATCAAACTAGAACGTTAGGAGACATATTGCAACGCTACGGCTCCGACGGCAGCGCTGACATTACCACCAGACAAAACCTGCAACTGCGCGGAATTCGGATCGAAGATGTGCCCGATATATTCCGCCGCCTCAAGGAAGCGGGGATGACCAGCGTTCAGTCTGGCATGGACAATGTACGTAACATCACGGGTTCCCCAGTCGCGGGTTTGGATGCCGACGAACTGATAGATACGTGGGAATTGGCGAACCAAGTCCAAGACATGATTACCAACAGCGGCGAAGGCAACCCAGAGTTTTCCAATCTGCCGAGAAAGTTTAATATTGCGATCGCAGGTTGCCGCGATAACTCAGTCCACGCCGAAATCAACGACATCGCCTTCGTACCCGCTTACTCTGACGGCAACATCGGCTTTAACGTTTTAGTCGGCGGCTTCTTCTCCGCCAAACGCTGCGAAGCTGCAATTCCTCTCAACGTCTGGGCAAGTCCCAGCGACGTTGTAGATTTGTGCAGAGCGATATTAACGGTATATCGCGATCGAGGCCCGAGAGCAAACCGCCAAAAATCTCGCTTGATGTGGCTGATTGACGAACTCGGCATCGAACAATTCCGCGCAGCCGTCGAAAAAGAAGTAGGCCGCACTTTGTCCCCCGCCTCCCCCAAAGATGAAATCATCTGGGACAAACGCGACCACATCGGCATCTACGCGCAAAAACAATCAGGGCTCAACTATGTAGGGTTGCACGTTCCCGTCGGACGGCTGCGAGCAGCGGATTTGTACGATTTGGCCAGAATCGCTGAGGTTTACGGCAGCGGCGAACTCAGGCTCACCGTCGAAGAAAACGTGATTGTTCCCAATGTTCCGGACTCGCGGCTCGAATCCCTCGTAAAAGAACCGTTATTGCAACGTTTCTCGATCGACCCCGCACCCCTGATGCGAGCCTTAGTTTCCTGCACCGGGTCGAAGTTTTGCAACTTCGCCCTCATCGAAACCAAAGCCCGATCCGTGGCAATGATTCGGGAACTGGAAGCCGAACTCTCTGTTCCCAAACCGGTCAGAATTCACTGGACTGGTTGCCCCAATTCCTGCGCTCAACCCCAGGTAGCCGACATCGGCTTGATGGGTACAAAAGTTCGGAAGAACGGCAAAACCCTCGAAGGTGTAGACATCTACATGGGAGGAACAGTTGGCAAAGATGCTCATTTGGGTACTTGCGTCCAAAAAAGCATTCCTTGCGAAGACCTGAAACCGGTGCTGCATCAACTGTTAATTGATAAGTTTGGGGCCGTGCCCAATCCAGCTTTCGGGGATGTCGCTTCCCTGAACCGGCAACTGCAACTGACGGTTGAGAGAGACGAAACAGTTCTGATGGCGAAACCTCAGACATCTACTGTCATTTTCGCTCGATCGGGCAAAACAGTTGCTTGCAGCGAAGATGAGTTCATTCTCGACGTTGCCGAAAGGGCTGGGCTTGAACTGGACAGCAGTTGTCGATCGGGAACCTGCGGCACTTGCAAGCAGCAACTCCTAGAAGGTAAAACCGTCTACGACAGCCAGCCTGACGCAGCCTCCGACTTAGAACCAGGGTTCATCTTAGCTTGCAGCGCGCGGGCGATCGGCAAAGTGTCGATCGACGCCTAATATCATAATGTGAGATTCGAGAGACCCAAAGAATTATCTCATTGCGAACAGAATTATGTCATTGCGAATGATATTGTCTCAGTGCGATCGAAATTATGTCATTGCGAAGGTCGTAAACCAATCTCACATCAGGCATCTCACATTTCGAGTATCTCAAAGTACACCAACAATTCAAGACAAATGAGCAACCTCTCCAGAAGAAAATTCATCATCACCGCCGGAGCAACAGCAGCAGGCACCCTCCTCGCCCACGGTTGCAGTTCCGGTTCCAGCACTACCAGCGCCTCACCGGGCGCTGCCTCACCGGGCGCTGCCTCACCGGGCGCTGCCTCACCCAGCGCCGCCCCAGCAGTCAACGTCAACCCCGCCGACGCCCCCGAAGTTACTACAGCCAAACTCGGATTCATCGCCCTCACCGACTCCGCACCCATAATCATCGCCCAAGAAAAAGGGTTATTTGCCAAGTACGGCATGAAAGACGTACAAATCCTCAAACAAGCATCTTGGCCAGTTACTCGCGACAACCTAGAACTCGGTTCTGAAAAAGGCGGCATTGACGGAGCCCACATCCTCTCCCCCATGCCTTACCAGATGACCTTAGGCACAATTACCAAAGGCAATCAACCAGTGCCGATGAACATTGTTGCCCGGTTAAATACCAACGGTCAAGCCATCTCCGTAAGCAAAAAATACCTAGATTTAAAAGTAGGTACAGACAGCAAACCACTCAAAGCAGCCCTCGCCAATCAAAAAATTGCTGTTACCTTTCCCGGCGGCACCCACGATTTGTGGATGCGCTATTGGTTAGCAGCCGGTGGCATCGATCCGAATACAGATGTTTCTGTTATTCCAGTACCGCCACCTCAAATGGTAGCTAACATGAAATCCGGCAGCATGGAAGCATTTTGCGTCGGCGAACCTTGGAATGCCCAGCTAGTTACTCAAAAAGTTGGATACACCGCCTTAGTAACGGGAGAACTCTGGAAAGATCACCCAGAAAAAGCCTTAACTTTAAGAGCAGATTGGGTTGAGAAAAACCCTA
Organism: Microcoleus sp. PH2017_09_SFU_O_A; assembly: GCF_020738625.1. NCBI lineage: Bacteria > Bacillati > Cyanobacteriota > Cyanophyceae > Oscillatoriales > Microcoleaceae > Microcoleus > Microcoleus sp. PH2017_09_SFU_O_A. The sequence goes on along the minus strand of NZ_JAEQCF010000038.1, from coordinate 90,889 downwards.
AAGCTACTAAAGCAATTACAATGGCCGTACTGGAAGCTCAGCAGTGGTGCGATAAGCCAGAAAATAAAGATGAGATGTGCCAAATCATCTCTCAAGATAAGTGGTTGAAAGTACCACTTGCAGATATTGCAGGTCGCATGAAAGGACAAATTGACTATGGTACTGGCCGCGTTGAAGCAGCTAGTTTAGTAGCAATGAAATTCTGGGCTGACAATGCTTCCTATCCCTACAAGAGTCACGATGCTTGGTTCATCGCAGAAAATATTCGCTGGGGTTATATGCCGGCAACTACCGACATCAAAGCCACGGTTGATAAAGTTAACCGCGAGGATATTTGGAAAGCAGCAGCGACAGCACTTGGCGTTCCCGCTGCCCAAATTCCGGCTACCACTTCTCGCGGTGTCGAAACATTTTTTGACGGCGTGAAGTTTGATCCGGAAAAACCAGAAGAATATCTGAAGAGTCTGGCTATCAAGAAAGCCTAATTAGTGAACAGTTGACAGTTGACAGTTGACAGTTGACAGTTGACAGTTGACAAATCATAAAATTTAGTGGCGTTGAGTTTCGCAACTCAACCCACCACAGCCGATAGGGTTCTCAATTCAAAGTATCTACAAATAATCGATTATTCACTACTGTACTGCAAACAGACAAATGGCAACCAATCTCTCTGTTTCTAAGAGCAAAAATCCAGCAAATTTCGTGCTGGATATGGTTCAAAAAAACCGCAAAAAAATCATCCGCCCGCTAGTTGCGATTACAGTTCTGCTGGTAGTTTGGCAAATCCTCTGCCACGACCCCACATCCACCTTGCCCGGCCCGATTAAAGCCGTCCAAGAAAGCTGGAATTTGATTATCAATCCGTTCTTCGATAACGGTGGTACTGACAAAGGTTTATTCTGGCAACTGGCTGCTAGCTTGCAGCGGGTGGCGATCGGCTTTACTCTAGCAGCAATTCTAGGCATTGGTTTAGGAATATTAATCGGTACAAACTCTTTAATGTTCGATGCTTTAGACCCGCTATTTCAAGTATTTAGAACAATCCCGCCCCTGGCTTGGCTACCGATCGCCCTGGCAGTATTTCAACAGTTCAATCCCTTTGAAGGCTTGGGGATGAAAGCTAACGAAGTTTCTGCACTTTTCGTAATCTTGATTACAGCAATCTGGCCGATTCTGATTAATACCACAGTAGGCGTTCAACAAATACCTCAAGATTACAGAAACGTCGCCCGAGTCTTGCGCCTCCCCAACCAAAAATACTTCTGGAAAATCTTGCTACCGTCTTCGGTTCCTTACATCTTCACAGGGTTGAGAATTGGTATCGGTTTGTCTTGGCTGGCGATCGTAGCTGCGGAAATGTTAGTCGGCGGTGTCGGCATCGGCTTCTTCATCTGGGACGCTTATAACAGTTCTCGACTCAGCGCCGTGATTCTGGCAGTGCTTTATGTAGGAATCGTCGGTTTGATTTTAGACAGACTCGTTGGTTTCGTCGCTTCCAAAGTTGTTCCTGAAGACAATAAATAAGATTGGGGAATGGGGAATGGGGAATGGGGAATGGGGAATGGGGAATGGGGAATGGGTGATTAGTAGTTGGTGATTAGTTATTAGGAAGCGGGAATAATTATATATGCCCAATGCCCAATGACCTGTTTGGCCAATGACCTGTTTGGCCTTCTTCCCAATTCCCAATTCCCCATTGCCAAATTAATAATTAGCATCTACTAAAGTACAAACTAACAGAAAATAATCATGTCAATCCTTATTGAAGTAGACCACGTAGACCGCGTATTTAACTTGCCAAATGGCGAGCAATACATCGCTCTCAAAAATATCGAACTTAAAATTAAAAAGGGAGAATTTATCACCTTAATCGGACACTCCGGTTGTGGCAAATCTACACTGTTAAATATCATCGCCGGACTGGACACAGCAAGTCAGGGCGGGATTACTTTAGAAGGGCGCGAAGTCCGCGAACCAGGCCCGGATAGAATGGTGGTATTTCAAAATTACTCGCTACTACCTTGGCTGACGGTGCGCGAAAATATTGCTCTAGCAGTAGATGAAATTTACAGCGGTAACTCTAAAGAAGATCGCGAGTTGGTAATCGAATACCACATTAAATTGGTGGGACTCGGACAGGCTGCCAACAAGCGCCCCAGCGAAATTTCTGGGGGGATGAAACAAAGAGTTGCGATCGCCCGCGCCCTCGCTATCCGCCCAAAATTGCTCCTGCTAGACGAACCCTTCGGTGCTCTCGATGCTTTAACTCGCGGTGGTTTGCAAGACCAATTGATGAACATTTGCGAAGAAAGTAAAGTCACCAGCGTGATGGTAACTCACGACGTGGATGAAGCTTTGTTGCTGAGCGATCGCATTGTAATGCTCACCAACGGCCCGGAAGCGCAAATCGGACAAATTCTGGAAGTGGACATTCCTCGGCCCCGCAAGCGCATGGAAGTGGTCAACCATCCGAGTTACTACGCGCTGCGAAACGAAATGGTTTACTTCCTCAACCAGCAAAAGCGGGTGAAACAGCGCCGGGCCAAACAACAAGCCCCATCCGTGGCGATCGCCCGCAACGGCCTGGAAAAAGTCAACCTCGACATCGGCTTTATTCCCCTCACCGACTGCGCGCCCTTAGTCGTAGCCAAAGAGAAAGGATTCTTCAAAGCCCACGGCTTAGAAGAAGTCACTCTCGTGCGCGAACCTAGTTGGAAAGAAATTGCCAAAGGTATCGCGCAAGGACGGCTGGACGCGGCGCAAATGGTTGCAGGAATGCCGATCGCCATGCTGTTGGGATTGGACGGCGAAGCCCCGGTTCCCATCAACAGCGCCTTAACCCTGTCCCGCAACGGTAACTCGATTATTTTCGGGAAACACCTTTACGACCAAGGTATTCGGACATTAAAGGATTTCAAAGCTGCGATCGCCAAGACCCCCGACAAGGTACAAACCTTGGGCATGGTACACTCCGCTTCCATGCACAATCTGCTGTTCCGCTACTGGCTGGCTGCCGGTGGGATTGACCCCGATCGCGATGTAGCCTTGACCATGCTTCCTCCCCCGCAGATGGTATCGAATTTAAAAGCAGGCAACATCCAGGGCTACTGCGCCGGCGATCCCTGGAACTCCAAAGCAGTCAACGACGGTACCGGTTTTGCCATCGCCCGTTCCCTGGATATTCTGCCCGGACACATCGAAAAAGTTCTCGGCGTTAGCGAAGATTGGGCTCAGAAATATCCTAAAACCCACGTCGCCCTCGTCAAAGCGCTTTTGGAAGCCTGCGAATACTGCGACGACCGCCGCAACCGCGAAGAAATCCTAGAATTGATTTGCCAAGAACAATACATCGGTGCGGATCCAAAAGACATCCGTCCGGGGTTCATCGACCCGTACAACTCCGGTACGGAGGCACAACCCGAAATGCTCTACAATTTCAACCAGTTCTATGTTGACAAAACCAATTGTCCAGACCGCCTAGAAATGGTGTGGGTGATGTCGCAGATGGCCCGCTGGGGACTGATTCCGTTCCCGAAAAACTGGGTGGAAGTGGTCGATCGAGTTTTGCGGCCCGATGTGTTCGGTCAAGCAGTGCGCGAGTTGGGTTTGCCGGATATCGCTAGAGCTCGCCGGACGATCGAACTATTTGACGGCACTGTCTTTAATCTAGACGACCCGATCGACTACCTTGAAAACGTCAAAATCAAGCGCGACCTTCGCATTGAAGAAATCTTAATTGAACAAATAGGCAGTCAGTGTTCCATCAGACAGCCAGCATAATCACCAAATAGGAAGAGGGAGTGAAGAGTAAGGAATCAGGAAACAAGACTCCACATTTCCCGCTTCCTAATTACCTCTCTTACTAACCCTTAATCCTAAATTCTCATGTCTAATTCCGCAAACCCCCAACCAAATCCTGAAAATATGCAAACTATCAAAGCGCCCCCGGCAACGAAGATTCAGAGTAAGAAATCAGGCTTTTTGACTATTAAAGATGTATCAAAAGTCTACCCAAACCTGAAAGAACCAGAAAAACCTTTCGTGATTCTCGACGGTGTGAACCTGACGATTAATGAAGGCGAATTTATTTGTTTGATCGGTCACTCTGGCTGCGGCAAATCAACTTTGCTGAACATGATTGCGGGATTTAACGGGCCGACAAGCGGAGAAGTTGCTCTCGAAGGTGCGCGGATTACTGAACCGGGCCCCGATCGCATGGTGGTGTTTCAAAACTACTCGCTGCTACCGTGGCTGACTGCTACAGAAAACATCCACCTCGGTGTTGAAACTGTTTACGGGGATAAGTCCGCAGAGGAACACGACAAGATCGTCAAAGATAACCTGGAATTAGTGGGGCTGACAGAAGCTTGCAACAAAAGACCGGGCCAGTTGTCGGGCGGTATGAAACAGCGGGTGGCGATCGCCCGAGCCCTGGCAACTCGTCCCAAACTGCTGATTTTGGACGAACCCTTCGGAGCACTAGATCCGATTACCAGGGAAGAATTGCAGGAAGAATTGCTGAAAATCTGGCACGAGTACAAAATTACGATCGTCATGATTACTCACGATATTGATGAAGCTTTGTTTTTAGCCGATCGCATCGTGATGATGACCAACGGCCCTGCTGCATCAATCGGCGAAGATATGCACATTCCCTTCAGCCGTCCCCGCAACCGCACGCGGATGATGGAAGACCCGAAATACTACGAACTCCGCAACTTTGCTTTAGAATTCCTGTTCTCTCGCTACGCCCACCACGAAGAGGACACAACGGACTCAGAAATGGCACCCGTCGTCCTGCCATTACCCGCTAGCAAAAAGCCTGGGGCTACTGCTGACAAGCCCATGCCACCGGTATCCTTTGTGCCTCACGCTGCACAACCCTTAGAAGCCTCGCCAATCAAAGGTGCCGTCCTGGCAATCTCGTGGTTGGTAACAATGGCAACTTTAGCTGCTGTCAATACATCTGCTGTTTCCAGCCAACTCAAGCAAGCCAAGCTAGCAGAAACTGCACCAGCACCAACTGCGGCGGCGGTTGTCAGTTCTCCTCCCAGCCCTGCACCGATTGCTGCCAGTCCTGCACCAATTGCAGCCAGTCCTGCATCCATTGCCAGTCCTGCATCCATTGCCAGTCCTGCATCCATTGCCAGTCCTGCATCCATTGCCAGTCCTGCACCGAGTGCTGCTGCAAGTCCTGCATCCATTGCCAGTCCTGCAACCTCACCCACCAAGGCAGCAAGCAGTGCAGGTTCAGGAATTTCGGACAAAGCTGAACTTGATGCGATCGGAAATCAGTTGTATGCACGAATTGACGAAAATTGGAAAACAACTCCGACATTTACCCAAAGTTTGACCTATCGAGTCAAAGTGAAACAAAACGGAGATATCGTACAGTTCGAGCCCACAAATAAAGCAGCTAAAGATTTCCTCAAAGAAACTCCTCTGCCGACTTTGCAAACTCCTGCCGGTGCCGCAGCAGGCGCTCAAAAAACTGCTGATTTCCAAGTAACGTTTAGCCCCACCAGCGGTGGCGGCGGCTTATTAGAAGTTAAAACCGCGAAATAGGTGACTTATACCATTTTTGCATTGGATAGTTGAAGATTTTCGATTGAGAAGCCGATCGCCTCGGCTCGATCGACTACTATAAAATAGGTTTGTAGTGAGGACTTTAGTCCTTCTTTCGGCGGACTAAAGTCCTCACTACAAACCTATCCGAGTGCGATCGCGAGTTTAACTAAAGATAGCGGTTAATTTGAAATCAGGGTATTTTCCGCTTATGTAAAGCATTTCCGGGGTAATTTAGTAATTATTGATACATTATTTGTAGGAGTCCTCAGTTCCAACTATAATGACGAATTACGAATTATCCATGAGCTTTCAAAAATTAGCATCTAAAATCACCAGATGGAAACTATAAAAACTCTTTGTCCTTACTGCGGTGTAGGTTGCGGTCTAGAAGTTGTTCCCGACAAAAAACAAACTTGGAAAGTGCGGGGCGATCGCAATCACCCATCGACTCAGGGCATGGTTTGTATCAAGGGAGCAACGGTAACAGAGTCCATTCGCAGCGATCGGCTACTTTATCCGATGATGCGAGAGACTCTCGACCAGCCGTTCCGTCGCGCTAGCTGGGACGAAGCTCTCAATGCCATTGTTGACCGCATCCAGGCAATTCGCAGTACCAGTGGGCCAGATGCTTTGTGCGTTTACGGTTCAGGTCAATTCGCTACAGAAGATTATTATGTTGCCCAGAAACTCATGAAAGGTTGTCTGGGCACTAATAATTTTGATGCGAATTCTCGTTTGTGTATGTCTTCAGCGGTTTCGGGATACGTTCAAAGTTTTGGTTCGGACGGGCCGCCTTGCTGTTACGACGATTTAGAATTAACAGATTGCGCTTTTATTATCGGCAGCAATACAGCGGAATGCCATCCAATTGTATTCAATCGATTAGTAAAGTACCACAAAAAACATCCCGATGTCAAGATAGTTGTGGTAGATCCGAGGCGGACTCCGACTGCTGAAGTCGCAGATTTGCACTTGGCAATTAAACCAGGGACGGACATAGATTTACTCAATGGAATGGCATATTTGCTGTTGCGGAGGCAAGCAATAGATCCTGAGTTTATTCAAGAATGCACGGCAAATTTTTCAGCTTTTGCTGAAGTTCTCAGCAGCTATACGCCGGAGTTTGTAGCCTCGCGCTGCGGCATTACTGTCAGCGAGTTAGAAACTGCTGCCAACTATTGGGAACAGTCACAACGGGTTTTGTCTCTGTGGTCGATGGGAATTAACCAGTCCTCCGAAGGTACGGCAAAGGTGCGATCGCTAATTAATTTGCACTTGATGACTGGTCAAATCGGCAAACCGGGATCTGGCCCGTTTTCCCTCACAGGCCAGCCAAACGCGATGGGAGGCCGGGAAGCTGGAGGACTTTCTCACTTACTTCCAGGCTACCGCTTTGTCAAAAATGACGAACACAGAACCCAAGTCGAGGAGTTTTGGGGAATCGCACCGGGAAGCATTTCGCCGAATCCAGGCCGCAATGCTTGGGATATGATTACCGGTTTGGAAACTGGCGATGTTGAGTTGTTGTGGATTGCCGCCACCAATCCGGTGGTGAGTATGCCGGATTTGGAACGGACAAAAGCTGCTTTGTTGCGATCGCCCTTGACGATTTATCAAGAAGCATACTATCCCACCGAAACCTCAGCCTACGCTCACATCCTGCTGCCGGCAACCCAGTGGAGCGAAAAAACCGGAGTGATGACGAATTCCGAACGCCGCGTGACGCTTTGTCCCGGTTTCGATGAACCATCCGGCGAAGCGCGCGACGACTGGAAGATTTTTGCAGAAGTCGGCCGCCGGTTGGGTTTTGCCGAACACTTTGCTTTCGACAGCAGCGCCGATATATACAAAGAATACGTGCAGTTGACACGCGATCGTCCCTGCGACGTAACAGGCCTCAGCCATGAATATTTGCGCCTTCAAGGCCCCCAACAGTGGCCATGTCCCGAAAATCAGCCTGTGCATCCAGCGACTGAAGCTAAACGGCTGTATACTGACAGGCGTTTTCACACTCCTGACGGGCGGGCGAGATTTTCGGCCTATCACTCCCGGGGACTAGCAGAACCACCAGATCCCGACTATCCGTTTGTGTTAACCACAGGAAGAGTTTACGGACATTGGCACACGATGACTCGGACTGGGAGAACAGAGAAAATCAATAAATTGCACCCAGATCCGTTTTTGGAAATTCACCCGCGCGATGCTGCTAAATTGCAGATTAAGGAGGGTGATTTGCTAGAAGTTCGATCGCGCCGCGGTAAGGCTCAGTTTCCAGCAAAAGTCACCAAGGCGATCGCCCCTGGTACGCTATTTGTACCGATGCACTGGGGTTCTCTGTGGGCAGAAAGTGCTGAAGCCAATGCCATGACTCATGCTACAAGTTGTCCAGATTCCAAACAGCCCGAGTTAAAAGCTTGTGCGGTGCAGTTAGTGCTGATTGGGGCAGAAGTGGCCGCAGAAGTTGGGGAGTTTAATTGGGCAAAATCCACCGTCACGGTCAATTCTTGAGTTGCCGTCCAACTTTACCTTGGTTTCTTGCCACAGACTCAAATAAAATTCTAGTTTTTTTGTCAATAAACCCAGTTTCTTAGCTATGGCTGAGGCACAATAGCAGGGTACTCTACAGCAATCAAGACCTTTGTCAGTCGATTTTCTATTTTTCGATTTTCCATTTTTTGATTTACTCCACAGATGCAATCTGGGAGTTGGAACTTTGGCGTTGGCCGTTCGCTTGTCGAAGGGTCTCAAATTTTGGGATCTCCACGACTTAAGTCCGGGGCTTGTACCTGTTTTTGGGCAAGGTTATCGAGTAATTTTGAGTTATTACCAGAAAGAATTGGTTGAAAGCCCGCCCGTCTTTGAGGGAGAAATTAAAATCAGACTATTCATTACTCCAATCCTCGGACTTCCAGGTAGAGGTCGCTCTCAAACAGTCAACAGTCAACAGTCAACAGTCAACTGTTGAAGCACCCGACAAGCTGCGTTCTCCCGCAGAGTTCGCGAATCAAGAAAATTAAATTTATTTTTTCTAGTTTTTCCTGCTTTATTCGGGGTTTTTCCTGATTCCTTGTTCCTGATTCCTGATTCCTGATTCTTTATTCCTTATTTTTAGTCGATCGAGCGGATCGGAAAAATTGCAGTTTGCACCTATAGGTGCTATGCTATTTTTATAAGGCTTTATTTTCGGCAGTACAGTTCGTTCGATCGGCGTTCCTCCGGATTTAAATCTCTACAACCTCGATTCTGGAGAATGTTCAATGTCAATCTATGTCGGCAATTTATCCTACGAAGTAACGCAGGAGCACCTCAACCAAACTTTTGGAGAGTACGGCACAGTAAAGCGCGTTCAATTGCCTGCTGACCGCGAAACAGGTCGGATGCGGGGCTTCGCTTTCGTAGAAATGTCTACTGAAGCAGAAGAAGCCGCAGCCATTGAGGCTCTTGACGGTGCTGAGTGGATGGGTCGCGACCTCAAAGTCAACAAGGCAAAACCCCGCGAAGAGCGCGGTTCTTCCAACAGCGGCAACTGGGGCAACAACGACCGCTCTTCTCGCCGCTACTAAACCACCCAAGCTAAAAATTTAGCTTGGTCGTGTGTTCGACAGGGCGAAAATGCAGTCAACAATCCTTATCTGTTGAGAATAAGTAGTTGATTGTGCGATCGTACCGTGTCTGAAAGTCCTCAAACTCTTGATAAGCTAGAGTTTGAGGTTTTTTTATTTGCAAAATTTCTGAATCGGGAAATGGACTGTGTGCGATCGATTTCGGAGCTGACCCGAAAGCCTGTAAAATATAACGGGCAGAAAAAATAACCTTCCTCAGACTCCGGTTTTCCGAGGGAAACAAGCAATCACAGAGTTTCGGGATTGCCAAGTGTACCGAAGAATGACAGAATGATCGACGATCGCTAAATCATCGGTATGCTGAAAAAACTATTTAGGCAAATTTCTAAGTTTGGCAGTGATGAACAATTTCTGCATTTTACAGAAAATGTAGAAGTCATAATATCCAAAATTTTATCGCTGGCGATGATTTTGGTAATTATAATCAGCGTTTGCGATTTGCTGATTTATTTAGCAAAAGAATTGTTTAACGACCACGAGAGTTTTTTATTAAAAGATACGTTGTTTGTCATATTCGGGTTGTTTTTAAATGTTTTAATTGCCCTGGAAATCTTGGAAAATATTACAGCTTATCTGAAAAAGCACGTAATTCAAGTAGAGCTAGTTATTGTAACTTCTTTGATAGCAGTATCTCGAAAAATAATCATTCTTGACCTAGAAAAAAAAACAGCAGCCGACTTGATTGGTTTAGCAGCAGCCATTTTTGCGCTTTCCATCAGTTACCTGATAGTGCGGTTTGCCAATAAAGCAAATGATTAATATTGGTCATTAGTCATCAGTCATTAGTAATTCGGAATTGGGAATTGTCATCAATAACTAATACCCAATCCGGCTTTGCTTGAAAAATCCTTTCCTTTCTTGTCTAGAAAAATGGGCGGTTGAAACCGCCGTCTTGCCTAGATGTCTTCCAATAAACCAGCAGGAGGCACAATTTCAATTCTGCCTTTCTCCAAGTCAACAATTGGCACAATCTCTTGCACAAAAGGAATCAAAACTTTCGTTGATTTAGGTTCTTTAACCCGGATTTTCCGTGGTTTGCGGGTATTTCTGGGGTCAGCATTTGCTGTGGGAGTTTCCGGGCGTTTTGGCTTAGCTACTCCTGGGGGGACAACTTCCGGCGCTGTGAGATTAGTTTCTACCTCTAAAAGGTCGTTACCTGCGGGGATAATATCGCTTACCTTACCTAGGATTTCCCCGGTTAACTGGTTAAAAACTTCCATACCAAGCAAATCTTGGACGTAAAACTCACCAGCTTCGAGGTAAGGTCGATCGCCCTTTTCGATTAACAACTTACAGCCCCGCAGCGCTTCAGCGCCATCGCGGTCTTCTACACCCTCCACCTCTACAGCATACAACCCTTTGCCTGGAATGTAGCGACCGCCCAAAAACTCGATCGGTTCCGGTTCAGTTTTCTTAGGGCGCAAAAGCCACCGCCTCCCCGGTTCAATAAACCTTTCCGGGAAATCCGAATCGGGATAGACTCGCACTTCCCCGTATAAACCTTGAGCTGCTACAATTGTACCGATTTCTATCCACTCAGACATAAATTCTCTTACTCAAATTGCTAATAATTAGTCATTAGTCATTAGTCATTAGTCATTAGTGACTGGTAATTGGTAATTGGTAATTGGTAATTGGTAATTGCTAATTGGTAATTGCTAATTGGTAATTGCTAATTGGTAATTGGTAATTGGTAATTGGTAATTGGTAATTGGTAATTGGTAATTGCTAATTGGGTAATTCTCCCCCTCTCCCTCTCTCCCCCTTCTGACGGGTGTAGGTTTTTTGGTAAAAGCCTTATCCCATAAGAGTTTGAGATTTTAAGATGCAAAAGCCCAAAACCTTTGCACTGTCTAAATTTGCTGGGTTTTGCCAGGGGAAAACCTACACCTGTCAGCTCTCCCTTTCTCCCCATCTCCCCCTCTCCCCCTCTCCCTTCTTCCCTCTTTACCGAAAAATTGGGTTTAAAGCCTCGTCCTTCTAGGACGACTTTTCGAGAGTGTTCTGATAAGTTCGCCAACAATATCGGACTTGGTTCGACTATTCTGTTTGGCGTATTCCTCAAGCATATCCATCTGGGCCTCTGATACTCTGATGTACAATTCTTTCTTTGCCATTTTGTGTACAGATGTGGTACACTAATTATAGTGGATAGGGTAATCAACCACTTAAAAAACCCAGTCGCCGAGAGGCACACTGAACAAGAGAAAATTGAATCTATGCGGTTCTACTGCATTTTTCTAGACTCCACCTCGCAGTAGGTAAAAGATTCAGAGGAGCTAGACGAACAGTTTTTTTGAGACATATCGTTTCAAATTAAAAAAGAACTTGGAGCAATCCAACTAGGGTAGGGCATACCCGAAGTCGCTTGGGGAGAGTCCCACCTCGCTTGCTAGACACTGCAAGGTATCTAGGTTAAGTGGTCTCGTTGAGCCAAGAATCCCCGCACCTTAAGGTCGGGGAGTGTCAAACCAACCCACTTCTCAGTGCGACAACGGCTGCTTGCACGCGATCGTCCACAGCCAACTTATTCATAATACCGCGAACATGAGTTTTAATAGTATTTGGACTCAAATAAAGTGCCGCCGCTATCTCCGGATTGCTGTTACCTTCCACCATTAACTTTAACACCTCTAATTCCCGCTGTGACAATTGGCCAAAAGTAGTTGTAGAGGCTGGTGTAGGCGGTTTGAGGTGATCGATGACAGTCCGAGCAATTTGAGGATCGAGGTAAGTAGCCCCCTCTGCTGCCGCTGCAATCGCTGCTAACAGCCTGTCTACGGAAGCACCTTTAATACAATAAGCATCAGCACCGCTTGAAAGGGCAGCAATAATTTCAGTTTCAGCGGTATGAGAAGTTAACATTACCACTCTAACTTCCGGCAGTTGTGCTTTAATTTGCTGCGTCGCTGCTATGCCGTCCAGTCGCGGCAAACCGATATCCATTACAATAATATCTGGTTTCAGCTTCAGTGCGGCGGCTACGCCTAAATATCCATCTTCTGCTTGTCCTACTATTTCTATTTCTGGGGAATCGGCTAAAACTTGCTCTAATCCCAGTTGCATCATCGGATCGTCTTCAACAATTAGAATTTTCATTGTTAATTGGGAATGGGGAATTGGGAATTGGGAATTGGGAATTGGGAATTGGGAATTGGGAAGGGGGAATTGGGAATTGGGAATTGGGAATTGGGAATTGGGAATTGGGAATTGGTAGGTTCTCAACAATAACAAATAACTAATAACTGCCAACTGCCAACTGACTACTGACTACTGACGGGAGCATCTCTGTTTTGCATTTATTATAGTAATGAGATGCTCCCCAACTGCCAACTGTCAACTGACAACTGTCAACTGTCAACTGTCAACTAACTTTTAAAACTTCTACAAATTCACCAGGCAAAATCCAGGTTTCCGATGCGGGCAAAACTGCTAAACCAGTCGTATTTGCGAGGTTAATTAAATTTGCTGAATTTTGGCTGCCGCTTGCAGGTTCAAATTCCCAGAATCCGGCAACTAAATGTAGTTTACCCCAAACATAAGTTTCGCGCTTGCCAGGCGATCGCAATTCAACATCACATCGAGCCCGCACAAACTCCGGGCCCCAAGCATCCGCGCCCAGCCCAGACATCTTTCGCAAAGCAGGCACAACAAACCGCCAACAGCATACTAAAGCCGAAACTGGATTTCCCGGCAAACCAAAATAGAGACAATCCGAACTCGCAATCGGCAAATCTGATTTTTCTTCATCTCGTTTAAATGCAGCGACAGTCAAAGGTTTACCGGGCTTAATCGCCACAGAACTAATGTGAACTTTGCCTTGCAACTCCGCCAATATTTGCTCGATATAATCGTAATCTCCTACCGAAACGCCACCCGTAGAAAGCACCACATCTGCTGTCGAAACAGCCTGATCGATTGCCTCCTTTAGCGCATCTTTACTATCAGGAACAATCCCCAATCGAATCGGTTCAAATCCCATTTGAGTCAACAACACTGTCAAAGCATACTGATTTGAATCTACCAGTTTACCGTAAGTCAAAGTTTTGTCTGGCGATACCAATTCGTCACCCGTAGAAAAAATAGCCACCCGCAAACGCCGATAAACTGGAACTTGAATGCACTGTGCAGTTGCTAATACTGCCATTTCTGGGGCGTTGATAACTGTACCCGGAGTTAGTAAATTTGTTCCTGCTTGATAAAAAGTGCCTTTGTGCCTGACAAATGCTTGTGGCTTTTCAGGAGAAACTAAGATAAAAATGCGATCGCCCTCACGCCTCGTTTCTTCCTGCATTACCACCGTATCAGCACCATCTGGCATCATCGCGCCCGTAAAAATTCGGGCTGCTTGGCCCGATTGCACGGTAGTTTGAGGCTGATATCCGGCTGGAATCTCCTCGACTACTTCGAGTACCGCAGGTTTTTCGGCGCTGCAATTTTCCACATCAGCAAACCGCACCGCATAGCCATCCATTGCCGAATTGTCCCAATAAGGAAAATCGAGGGAACCGGTGACGGGTGCAGCCAAAATGCGCCCCGATGCTGCCAACAAGTCTACAATTTCTACATCCCGCTGACTGTCGAGGGATTGCGCCAAATTTAGAACGATAGATTCTGCTTCTTTTACGGACAGCATCAGTGTCACCCAGTTTAACAAGACTCTTCTTAGTTTAGCAAATCAGCAGCTATAGTGGAAATGTATTTTTTGATTCCTCTGCGGTAAACCGTTTTTTGTCGTCCTTAGCTTATGACTATTTTTCGCTCAGCTTTTCGACTCAATTGTTTATCTCTATTTCTGGTGGGATTTCTGGTTGTCCTGACTCAACTTTCAGGCTTGCAAGTCAGCGATTTATTCTTTCACCCTTTTTTCTCCCCCAATCCCAATGTGGCTTTATTAACTCGAACCTTTCAAATCTTATGTGCTGTGCCAGTTATTGTTTGTAGCTTTAGCTATGGATTGGCTAAAACTATGCAACTGCGCCCTACGGAAACTCGATTTATTCTGTTCTCTGCTTTGTTGACAGGCGCATTTCTGCTCAATGAAATTTACAGGATTCATCTATATATTAGCGCCTTGGGAATTCCTAAGTTAGGAGTTAGTTTGTTGTACGCTATATTTGTGTTCTCCTACGGATGGTTTTTTCGGCGAGAACTACAGTCTACTCCCTACAAAATCTTGTTGGCTGGATTGGGATTGTTGTTTTTTGCGATCGGCATGGACGCGCTGAAGTTAGAAGGCAAGATCTTAGCTAGTTTATTAGAAGGGGTTCCTAAGTTATTGAGCGAAATCAACATTGCATTTTATTATTGGTATGTCTGCAAATCTTTCCTGGAAAAAAGTTTTCATAACAAGATGAACGCGTCATTATAACTTTGTGATATAATGCCAACACAAGTATTTCGCAAAATCTTCCGGCTTCAAAAATAGCATTCTCCGGTTTGCGATTTACACAACCTGCATCGCTCGGCCTTTATCTGCGGTTACAATAGTCCAAGTGCAGCCTCTAAAATACCATGCTAGCAGTTACCATCAACTTTAATGCGATCGCCCAAATCAACGACGACCAATTTTATCAACTGTGTCGCCAAAACCCCGAGGTCAAATTTGAACGCAACGCCCAAGGAGAAATAACCGTCATGTCACCCACAGGAGGAGAAACTGGAAATTACAATTTTGAAATATCTATTGATTTTGGAATTTGGAACAGACGAACTAAACTAGGAGTTTGTTTCGATTCTTCAACTTGCTTCAAACTCCCCAGCGGTGCCAATCGTTCCCCCGATGTTTCTTGGATTAAACAAGAAAGATGGGATGCACTCACTCCCGAAGAAAAACAAAAATTTCCTCCGATTGCCCCAGATTTTGTTTTAGAGTTAATGTCGCCGACAGACAGTCTAAAAGATGCTCAAGACAAAATGCAAGAATACATGGAAAACCAAGTAAAATTAGGCTGGTTAATCAACCGTAAAACGCGCAGAGTTGAAATCTACCGCGAAGGACAAGAAAAAGAAATTATCGAATGTCCCGCAGAACTTTCTGGAGAACACATTTTGCCCGGTTTCGTGCTAAACTTGCGATCGCTGTGGACATAATAGCTAAATCCGAATCCGAGAAACCGGGTTTTTTCCCAATCTGCGGGTTGCACCGAAGTATGTATTAAAAAACCCGGTTTCTGAGTCTCCAATCTGCGTTAAAAAAATCTAATGGAAACTAAAGTAACAACTTCCCTAACAGCCGAACAACACAAACAAAAAATGCAGCGCCGACAAGAAGTTCAGGCGCAGCGAATTGCTAATGCTGCTGAAGATAAAGGTTTGATAATTGTGAATACGGGTAACGGTAAAGGCAAAACTACGGCTGCTTTAGGCATGGTTTTGCGATCGCTCGGTCACGGCTACCGCGTCGCCATAGTACAATTTATCAAAGGAGCTTGGGAACCGGCAGAGAAAGCTGTTTTTGAACTCTGGGAAAATCAGCTAGAATTTCATGCGATGGGTGAAGGCTTTACTTGGGATACGCAGGATCGCGATCGAGATATTGCTACAGCTCAAAAAGCCTGGGATAAAGCTGTAACCTTTATCTGCAATCCTGAGTTTAGGTTGGTCTTGCTAGATGAAGTCAATATAGCATTAAAGTTGGGTTATTTGCAAGTCGAACAAGTGCTCGCAGCCTTAGAACAAAAACCCAAAGACTCTCATGTAATTCTCACCGGCAGAGGCGCGCCACCCGAATTAATTGAACGCGCCGATTTGGTGACGGAAATGACTTTGGTTAAGCATCCATTTCGAGAACAAGGTATTAAGGCTCAAGCTGGTATTGAGTATTAGTTTTGATTGCTAAGCTGTCGCGCAAATAAACATTGCATATTCGGGACGGGCTAGAAGCCCATCCCACAAGACTTGGATTATTTATTGACATACAGTTTAAATGCCGCAACAGCTTAAATCTTCAATTTTTTCAAGAATTGCAAATCTTGCCACGCTTGAATGACATTGCCTTGCATTAAAGCGGCTAAACCGTTTAAAATTCTAATTTCCGGTAGGTTCGGGTTAAGGGCGAGTGCGGGTTTTAAGGCTGTTTCAGCGGCTTTTGGGTGCCAGCCGTAAATCTGGACGAAGGCGAGATAAGCGTAAGCATAGGGGTTTTGAGAGTCTAGTTGGGTGACTTTTTCTAAAGCCGCGATCGCACTTTCGACATTTTGCTGCAATACTCTAGAAAATGCCAAAGCATAGGCGAATTCTAGATTGTTCGGTTCCTGCTTCAGCCGATATGCTAACGCTTGTTCCGCTTGCACGGTATAATCTTGAATCGGATCGTACTGATTGATCCGTCCAATCTGCTCGAACACTGGTTCTAAACCGGGCAATCCTTTGGGTAAATTAACCGCCATCGCCCGCAATTGAGTTACCAAATCTAACTCGGGCGTATCTTCATTTGCTGGGACTTGCTCGGCGATTTTCAATTTTTTATCGTTTTCGTTATCCGTGCGAGTCTGGGAAGCAATAACCTCGGGCTGAGCGTCGATTTTAAGCGTTACCTGCGGCACATTGATTGGATAAGTTTCCCCGGTTTTGCGATTGAGATAAGTCGCTTGCAGATTGTAGCTTCCCGGTGCAATATTAGCAGGAGTTAGCATCGCCGTGCGATCGACTACTCGAAACCCCACAGCAAATTTATCGGCTTCCAGCATTCCCGGATGCAAAGTTGCCTGGCCGATCGCGCGATCGTGTAAAATCCTCACAGTCTGTCCCGCTGGAATATCGCCAGACTGCTGATTTTGCCACGTTAACAACACTAAACCAGACTGCAACTGCTGCCAAGGCCCAGACCAAGTATAAGTCACCGGCAACGCCACACCGGGAACCGGTTTTGCCAAAACAGTCACCTGCTCTAATTGTACTTGCGATCGCGCTTCAGGCAACGGCTGTATTTCCACCGCGTGCAACTGCTTGCGGTAAAGATTCAAATTAGTATTGTCAGGCAAAACCCAACTTTTTTGCAAGTTAAACTTACCACCAGTTTCAATCGCCGCCACCGCTGCATTTTGAGCTTTTTTAATCCGTTCCCGAATCGAACCTTGCGGGCCAGTTTTGGTAACAAACCAAGAAAGCGATCGCACATCTTGCGGCACTTCTTTTAAATTGGTTCCCACCTGTCGCCCGTAAACCTGAAAATTCGCCAAAGCACCGTAATAATTCAAATTGTGCTGGTTAATTTCCGGTGTGGAAGGCAACACGCCCAAAGTCGATTGCAAATAAGGTTCGGTATCAATAATTTCGGCAATTACTTCTTGGTGCGGCCACTGTTTACCTAAATAAGGATAGCTAGAATTGCCGGGACTGACAACTTGAACGGAGTTGTGTCCCAAACCACCGCCCAGCGGCCAGATATGGAACAGCATCGCTAGGATTCCTAAGCCAATTGTTCCCCAACGAATTTGCTTTCCCCAACGCTGCGGCCACAGGGTTAAACAGTAGGCTAAAAATATTGCTAATATTGGTAAATAAGGTATCACATATCGGTCATCTTTGTTGATATTTAGGGAATTAATTAAATAAGCTCCTATCCAAAATACCCCCAGCCACCGACAGGAGTCAAGGTACAAGATTGACTGACTATCGGCTCGATTTCGCCAATAATAGAGTATAAATCCGACTAAGGGAATCAGTAACAGAGGCCAGGAAACGTGTTCTGGTAAGTGCTGAATATAGTAAATCCAAGCACCGATCGTATTCAGGCCCGGATCTCCTTCGGCGATCGCAGAATCGAACGTTGCCCGTTTTCCCCCGGTCAAAATTAACAGCCAATTGGTTTTTGCCCACGGGCCAAACACGGCAGCAGACAGCAACAATGCACCAGCTAATTGAGCTAATCTTCCCCATGCTTTTTGTCGCACTGCACCAACTGCTAACCACAGAATCGGTGTAAACAAAAATAATACTGTAGTGTGTTTAACTAATATTGATAACCCTAGAGAAATTCCAAAGGCGATCGCCCAGAAGAAAGATAATCGATTCAGGTAAAATATTTTACGATTTTCCTGATTTTTTCTCTCCGTTATATATACGGCAAAATCCGCTGCCGCATTTTCTTGTTTCTTCCACATTGTCAGACAATAGAAACAAAAAGTAATCGCAGCAGTTAGGGGGAAATCTAGCAAAAATTGCAAGCGGAAGCGATAAAGTCCCGGTAACAAAACGCAAATAGCAGCAGCCCATAAACCAACTTGTCGATTAAATAATTTGGTGCCCAAATTGTAGACTGAGGCGAGCAGAATAGCACTAAATAATAAATGAACGAGGGTTGCCCGATCGCCCCCAGTACCAAAAATATGCAGAAACGGCACCGTTAAGATGTACACCAAGGGCGGAATCTTCGTCGAAAGCAGCCAGAAACTTGTCCACCAGTCGCCGGAAAACCACTGAGGATGCTGCAACGCCTGTAAGTAATTCAGCGTGCTAGTGAGGTATTCTGCTTGATCCCAGGCGGGTACAGATCGATCGCAGGCAAACCAGAGGCGATCGCTAATTGCCCCCAGCAGCCAAATTATGCCTAAGATCAGCATACTCTTGCCCCGGCTGTCCCGATGTTCCTGTGCCATTGCGATTTTTGGATTTTAGCTTGCAGTTTTTAGCTTACAGGTGGGCGGTTCCGGGCGCTCTAAAAATTATTTTGAAAAAGTGCTTGCTAAATTCCGTATGTGTCTGCTAAGGTAGTTAAGCGTAAAAAAACAAGCCGAGATAGCTCAGTTGGTAGAGCAGTGGACTGAAAATCCACGTGTCCGGAGTTCAAATCTCCGTCTTGGCATCGCAAAGCCCTCACAAAGTTGAGGGCTTTTTATTGGGGAAAATGCGGGCAATGCAGTCAATTATTTATTTCTCAGTCAGAAACTGCGCTAATTCGGGAATTTCACCAGCGCGCTGCCACTCGGCTTCACCGCGGCGTACTTTGGTGCGATCGGTAATTTGCTGCACATCTCGCAACTGTCGCTTAGTATAAGGCCCCTCGGCTTTACCGCTGCGGAATACGTACCACTGAGCCTGCTGTGACTTAGGCTTTTTAGTTGCTGACGCAGGTTTTCTGACAGGCTTCATCCGAGCATCGCCGAACTCGGCTACAAGTTGGTTGAGCTCGACTTCAATTGGATCGGCGGCGGGTAAATTACGATCGCGCGAGCTCTTTTTGGCCTCGGGCTTACCCCTAGCAATTTCTACTTCGCGACGCCAACCCCAAAAATGCCACTGCGCCACCCAAACTAGCGCCACGGCAGATCCTAACATCTCTTCTTCTGTTTCTGACCATGTTGACGGCTCTCCAAACAGCACAGAACCGATCGCACCAAAGACGATCGCACTCAAATTGAAATAAATTAGGTAGGTAGTATCATTCGCCGCTAAATGCCAACTGGTTGTATGCCGAACCAAAGATTGAGTAGCTGCTGTTTTGTTGTGTTTCCAAGCTGTGCGAGCTTGAACCCGACTGTAACCAGGAGAGTGGGCCGGCCACCACTTCGCGGCCCAATTAACTAAATGCGCCGACCAATACTGCAAAGCTGCATATCCGACTATGCCACTGAGAAATACAGAAATAACTAATAGAAAGGTCGTCAGTGGCAGCAGTTGTTTTGGCACCATTGGCGCCGTCACAAAAGTCAGCACAAAAAACGGCATACCGGTTAGTGTTGGTACTAACAGAAGTTGCAATATTTTAAGCAATTGTGCATAGAAAATCCAGAGGAATTTGACCAGAATTTTCAGCAGCCTTGCAAAGCGGAAGTGATACAAATAAGCCGATGCGATCGCAGTTCCGATAATTAAAGCAACAATTGAGCCCGAAGAGTCCCTCAGCGGCAGCATCAAAAAGGCGATCGCCGGAATTCCCATGACGATCGCAGCCGGCAGCGTCGCAAATGCGATAAACCCTTCCCTCCAGTGCAGCCAAGGCGATACTGTTACTGTCGGCGGTTGGTTCTGGCTGCGACTTTCCACCCACTCAGCAAATTTAGCTAATCCCCAATGGTAGAAAGCAAATAACGGGATTTGGCACAACCAAGCAAAGGCGATCGCGCCTTCGTCATAACTCCTGATGCTGCGCCAGTACGCTGTGCTAAATCTGTAGGAGTAGTAGTAATATCCAGGCAGCAGTACCGAAACAATTAGCCAAAAGCCACTGCTTAATGCAAAACCTTTTGCCCATGATGCAGGAAGGGGGAGGAACTTCGGCCAGTTATTCATGAGAGGGACAATTGAGGCGGATATCAATATTGTCCCACTACACTTGAGCTTCCGCAATTGCTTTAGCCTTCAGACAAAGTATTGGTTCATCCTTGAACCTCCCTCAGACAGATCCATATTTTAACAATAGCGCTACATCCGGGCACTCTCGATCGCCCCAAAACCCTTCCTGATTACAAATTCGATCGATTGTCACTGCTTTCTTCATCGCCACAATTGCTAAATTAACAACTCAACCGCGCTTTGACGATCGCATTAATATCGAACAAATTCCGATTTAGAGTCAACATAATTTTCCTTCTCTTTCCCTAAAAGCCTCGGAATCTCGATCGAACTCATGAAATACTCTGGCAATTTTTGATTGACAAAAAGGATTATTTCTAGTATGCAAGCTCGAAAATGGTGTTAAACTCATCTGACTCGGAGAATCACCCAGCCGGAAACAACAGGCTACAATCAATAATAGATTCTATTTCCATAACAATACTGTTTATAGCTTGAACTCCTCAGTGCCCTACAACAACACCTCAACTCAATCCTTTCAATTTGACTCAATTGACAGCGCCCTGGCAGACCTGAAAGCAGGTCGGATGCTGGTAGTAGTCGATGACGAAAACCGCGAAAACGAAGGCGACGTGATTTGTGCCGCCCAATTCGCCACCCCCGACAATATCAATTTCATGGCAGTACAGGCCCGGGGTTTGATTTGTCTGGCATTGACTGGCGATCGACTCGATCGCCTAGAACTGCCTCTCATGGTCAGCAAAAACACCGACAACAACCAAACCGCCTTCACCGTCAGCATCGATGCAGTCAACGGCGTCAGCACCGGCATCTCCGCCGAAGACCGCGCCCGCACCATCCAAGTAGCCATCCACCCAGATACCAAACCTCAAGATTTGCGCCGTCCCGGTCATATTTTCCCGCTGCGGGCGATCGACGGTGGCGTCCTCAAACGCGCCGGTCACACCGAGGCCTCCGTTGACCTCGCCAGACTCGCCGGCCTCTATCCCAGCGGCGTCATCTGCGAAATTCAAAACCCCGACGGTTCGATGGCGAGGTTGCCCGAATTGATCGAATACGCCAAAACCCACAACCTCAAAATCATCAGCATTGCTGACTTAATTAGCTACCGCCTCAAGCACGATCGATTTGTCCGCCGCGAAACAGTCGCCAAATTGCCGACTGAATTCGGCGAGTTTACGATCTACGCCTACCGCGACACTCAAGACAATTCAGAACACGTTGCCATTGTCAAGGGCGACCCGGCAGAATTTAAAGACAAACCCGTGATGGTGCGGGTGCATTCCGAATGTCTGACCGGAGATGCTTTGGGATCCCTGCGCTGCGACTGTCGGATGCAACTGCAAGCAGCACTGAAAATGATCGAAAATGCCGGTTGCGGCATCATAGTTTACTTGCGCCAAGAAGGTCGGGGGATTGGACTGGTCAATAAACTCAAAGCTTACTCGCTGCAAGATATCGGATACGATACCGTAGAAGCTAACGAACGCTTGGGCTTTCCCGCCGACTTGCGGAACTACGGCGTTGGAGCACAAATGCTTAACGATTTGGGAGTGGAAAAAATTCGGTTGATTACCAACAACCCGCGAAAAATTGCCGGTTTGAAAGGTTACGGCATTGAAGTAGTCGATCGCGTCCCCTTACTCATTGAAGCCACAGATTACAACTCGATCTATCTGGCAACCAAAGCCGAAAAACTAGGTCATATGCTGCTGCAAACTTATTTAGTCACAGTAGCGATTCAGTACGAAACGAAGGAAGAAGGAAGAAGGAAGAAGGAAGAAGGAAAAGAGGAAGATTCGGCCATTCAAAATCGGTACGAACACCTTGAGAAACTGCGGCATTTGGTAGCAAGTCGCGATTTACTACTGCAAGAAGAAGCGCGGCCGGTGGGAATAGCCCTGTTCGGAGAAAGCTCCCTCATCGTTCACCTCGGCTTCGACCAAGCCGGACTCGCAGCCCCCGATTGGTACAAAGATCCAAACCATCCTTACGTCAGGGCGATCGGGCAAATTCTTGAATCTATCAGCACAGAGCCCGACTTGCAAACATTAGAATTCATGGTTTCCTCCGGCGCAGATCCGCTCAAAACCCTGCAAGTCCAGCTCGATCGCGAAAGCTTCCCCCTGGAACAAGTCGCGTCCGCCTGTGCGAAACTTCAACCTCAAAAAATCTATAGTTTTTCCGCTATTCCCGATTCTGCCCTCGGAATGTCAAGCTAAGGTCAAGACTAGAAAGGGCGAATCGATATGGAAATGAACGTTGGTGACTTTTTGCACCGGCTCGACCTCAGGGGACAACCGCTTAAAGGCACCAACCTCGGCGGTGCGGAACTCCGGGGAGCCAACCTCAGGGGAACAGATCTCCGAGAAACCAATCTCAGCGACGCAATTCTCAGGTATGCAGATCTGATCGAAGCCGATCTCACCCGCGCCAATCTTAGCGGGGCGGATTTAGCTGAGTCATTTCTGAATTTAGCCAACCTCACCAGAACCGATTTGACCGGTGCTGTCCTCCGAGAAGCTACTCTCGTAGGAGCAGAACTCACGGGAGCCAACCTCAAACAAGCAAGTTTGATCAAGGCCAATTTAGTTGGAGCAAATCTCCAACAAGCCAACTTAACCAGAGCCAATCTCAGTGGAGCAGATTTGCGAGGCTCTCAGATGACTGGCGTTATTTTAGACAAGACAGTCTACAACAACCGGACAATGTTTCCCGACGATATTGACCCCGCTGCATTGGGAGCAATTTTGCTAGCTCCCAATGCCTCGCTCCCGGGCTTAAATCTGGCTATGGTAGATTTGACCGGAGCCGATTTAAAAGGGGCCGATTTGCGGCGGACAAACTTATATAAAGCTATTTTATTTGGAGCAAAGCTCGATCGGGCAAACTTAGCAGGAGCCAACCTCAGCGCAGCGGACTTGAGGGAAGCCAGTCTCAGCGGCGTCATTTTAGAAAAAGCTGTTTACAGCAACCAAACATTGTTTTCAGAAGGCATTGACCCCCGTCTGGGCGGAGCTTATTTAATTGCTCCTAATGTATCGCTGCAAGGGGTGAACTTAACCGGAGCCGACTTAAACGGGTCAGATTTAAGCGGAGCTAATTTGAGCGGTTCTAACTTGAGTTCGGTCAATCTCAAAAATGTAGACCTCAGTAAAGCTAGCTTAAAAAAAGCTTACCTCAAAGGTGCAAACTTGGAGGGAACAGACTTGAGAGGAGCCGATTTAAGCGGCGCAATTTTGCACCAAGTAAACTTGAGTTCTTCTGACCTCCGGGGTGTAGACTTAACAAGGGCTGACCTCAGCGGCGCTAATTTGAGCGATGCCGACTTGAGGGAAACAGATTTCACCGGAGCTACTTTGCTGTTCGCTAACTTGAGCGGCGCCGACTTGAGAGGTGTAGACTTGACAAAAGCCGACCTCAGCGGCGCGAAGTTAAACGAAGCTGACCTCAGAAAAGCAGATTTGATGAGAGTAAATTTGGAGGGAGCCGATTTAACTGAAGTAGACTTGAGCGATGCTCATTTATTCCGAGTTAATCTCAGAGGTGCTAACCTTAAAGGTGCAAATCTTAAAGGCGCAAGTTTAAAAGGGGTATCTTTGACTGATGCTTATTTGAGCGAAACGGATTTGACTGATGTAGATCTGAATCCGAGTTTCTTTGAACTACCATTAGAATCGGAATGGTAGTTGACAGTTGGCAGTTGGCAGTTGGCAGTTGGCAGTTGACAGTTAGCAGTTGGCCGTTGCTAGTTGCTAATAATTACGAAATAACAAATAAACAAAAACGAATCACAACTGACGAATCACAACTAACAACTGCCAACTAACAACCCAACGACCCGCGAGCGGGGAAGCTGACAACTAACAACTAACGGGAGCATCTCAGTTTTGCATATAGTGCGATTATACTGCTCGCGATTATACTGCTCGCGATTATACTGTGCTCGCGATTATACTGCTCGCGATTATACTGCTCGCGATTATACTGCTCGCGATTATACTGCTCGCGATTATACTGCTCGCGATTATACTGCTCGCGAGCGGGGACGCTCGCACTATAATGAAAAATGCTTTTTTCAAAAATGAGATGCTCCCCAAATAACAAATAACAAATAACAAATAACAACTAATAACTAACAAATAACAACTAATAACTAACAACTGACTAATGATTAATGACAAACCGTTAGGCTCTGTTATTCAAGGTTCCCTCAGCAAGGGATTAGAAGTGCGACTGCACGCCGACGTTTCAGTGGAAGATATGAGGGTGGGGAAATTTTTAGTAGTGCGGGGGGTACGATCGCACTTTTTCTGTATGCTCACCGATGTGTCTCTTGGAACATCCAGCAGTCGGATTTTATCCAATCCTCCCAACCCCAACGACGATTTTCTCCTCGCAGTCCTCGCAGGTAGCAGCACCTACGGTACGATCGAGCTTGCGCCCATGTTGATGCTGACTGCGGAAAAAGAAAAATCTCAAGCCATCTTCAATCCCACAGGTAACGGAGTCCCCGATAAAAAGCTGGCTTTAGGAAATTTGGGTTCTTTTGAGCCGCAAAGTGGCGCCGATATGGAATTGCTGCCGGTGAAAACGATTCCCAGCCACTTTTCCCAGGTGTTTGATGCCAAAGAAACCGATTTTCGAGCGGTTTTTGGCTGGGAAGATGATCCATATCGCCGCAATTTTGCGATCGGCAAACCGATTGACATGGACGTGGCTGTGTGCTTGGACTTAGACAGATTTGTGGAACGCAGCAACGGAGTTTTTGGTAAGTCTGGAACAGGAAAATCTTTTTTGACGCGCTTGCTGCTGTCGGGCATTATTCGCAAGCAAGCTGCTGTCAATCTAATTTTTGATATGCACTCGGAGTACGGGTGGGAAGCGGTTTCCGAAGGAAAACAATTTAGCACTGTTAAAGGTTTGCGGCAGTTGTTTCCCGATAAAATACAGATTTATACTCTCGATCCAGAGTCTACAAAGCGCCGGGGAGTCCGCGATGCTCAAGAGTTGTTTTTGAGTTTCGAGGAAATTGAAGTGGAAGATATCTCGCTAGTCCAGCGGGAGTTAAATTTGTCGGAAGCTAGTATCGAAAATGCGATCATTTTGCGAAATGAGTTGGGCAAGGGTTGGATTAACAAGTTGCTGGAAATGACCAACGAAGATATTCAAATGTTTTGCGAAGAAAAGCGGGGAAATAAATCTTCGATTATGGCTTTGCAGCGGAAATTAGAGCGTTTAAATGATTTGAAATACATTCGCAAACGCTGTCCCAAAAATTATGTCACTGAAGTTTTGCAGTGTTTGGATAGTGGGAAAAATGTAGTAATCGAGTTTGGTTCGCACTCGGATTTGCTGTCATATATGTTAGCAGCAAATGTGATTACTCGCCGGATTCACGGAGCTTACGTGCGGAAAGCTGAGAAGTTTTTGATGAGTAAAAATCCGTGCGATCGCCCGCAACCGTTAGTGATTACCATTGAGGAAGCCCACCGCTTTCTGGATCCGGCGATCGTGCGATCGACTATTTTCGGGACGATCGCCCGCGAAATGCGAAAATACTTCGTAACTCTGCTGATTGTAGACCAGCGTCCCTCCGGTATCGACGGCGAGGTGATGTCGCAAGTCGGCACGCGGATCACAGCTTTGCTAAACGACGATAAAGACATCGATGCTATCTTTACGGGCGTTTCTGGAGGCCAGAGTTTGCGATCGGTTTTAGCCAAACTCGACTCCAAACAGCAAGCTTTAGTTTTGGGGCACGCCGTACCGATGCCGGTAGTTGTCCAGACTCGTCCCTACGATGAGCAATTCTACAAAGAAATTGGGGATATTGACTGGCAAGAAATGCCGGATGAACAAGTGTTTGCTGAGGCAGAATCTGCTAAAATGGATTTGGGATTTTAGATGAGACAAGATTGCTTTCCCAAGCTGTCCAATCTGAAAATAATCTGCGTTTATCCGTGTTTATCTGCCTTGCATCTGCGGCCCGGCGATCGAAGATTTATGCAAAAATTCTAATAACAACCAACTGTCAAGCGGTCAACTGTCAACTGTCAACTGTCAACTGTCAACTGTCAACTGAATGAAGCAAGGGCTTTTGCCCTCACACCCGTCACCCATCATCCCTAACTTCATAAAAATTGGATAAGGTTAAATATTGTTCAGTCGATCGGCAAAATTTAACTCAAATAGCCAAACATCCCGCTCTTAATATATCTTTACTCACTGACAGCAAAAGTTGATTAGCATATTTAAATAAAAATGTCAAGAAATATTTTAAACGGTAAGTCGCAGCGAATACGGCGATCGAGTTCGGTTATCTCGCATCGCAGCATCTAGGCAGCGAGAAAAATTCAAGCGATGATGGAATAGAGAGCTAAACAAAGCCCTCGAATTGCATGAGTCTGTTTGCATGAGCGTGTTTGCTTGAGTCTGTTTGCATGAGTATTGTGAAGTTGAGTTGCACTTAAAACTAGCAGGGAATTGAAAACCTTAAGGAAAAATGTAGAATCTTGACCTTAAGACAGAGGTTTTTACCCTTTACGAGCCTCAAAATTTGGAATAATATTGAGAAAAGTAAACTCAAATTCACTTCGCCTAGAACTAGCCGTTAAAGCTAGCAAGCTACGGAAAATCGACGGGGATTACTGGACAATCAAGCACAAAAGTAATCCAAAACAACAAGCTTCTACCGATCGTCACCGATAAACAGGAGGGGTAACATCCCCCCTGTCGCAGTCTTTATCCCACTTGTAAAAGTGGGACAGGGTATCACCAACTTTTTATCTGTTGTTACAAGGAGTGCAATACTCACCCATGTCCACTACCACCCCCAAAACCAAAACAGTGAAAGCCGATCGCATGGGCAGCCGGCCATACTCCTCAACGGATACGGTTCGTACCTATCTGCACGAGATCGGTCGAGTACCCCTGCTAACCCGAGAAGAAGAGATTGTTTTCGGGAAGCAGGTACAGCAAATGATGAAATTAATCGAAGCAAAACAAGCGCTTGCTAAAGAATGGCAGCGAGATCTGACGAATGAAGAGTGGGCTGCCCAAATGGAGTTGACCGAAGCCGAACTGAACCGGATCTTGCAGTTAGGGCGGCGCGCCAAGCAAAAGATGATTGAAGCGAATTTGCGCCTAGTAGTTGCGATCGCCAAAAAATACCAGAAACGCAATATGGAATTCTTGGATTTAATTCAAGAAGGCACCCTCGGTTTAGAACGGGGAGTCGAAAAATTTGACCCGATGCGGGGATACAAATTTTCTACCTATGCCTACTGGTGGATTCGCCAAGCAATCACTCGCGCGATCGCCCAACACGCCCGCACCATTCGATTGCCAATTCACATCACCGAAAAACTCAACAAAATCAAAAAAGTGCAGCGGGAACTCACCCAGCAGTTGGGCCGTTCTCCCTCGCCTGCGGAAATTGCCACCGCCCTGGAACTGCAACCTTCCCAAATTAGGGAATACCTGCTGATGGCAAGACATCCAGTTTCTTTGGACTTGCGCGTAGGAGATAACCAAGATACGGAACTGCAAGAACTCTTAGAAGACGAAACAGCATCTCCAGACAACTACATTACTTCGGAATTGCTGCGGCAAGACCTCAATACCTTGATATCAGAACTGACCCCCCAGCAACGAGATGTGATTGTTCTGCGCTTTGGTTTGGAAGACGGCACCGAAATGTCTCTGGCGAAAGTCGGAGAACGGCTCAATCTCAGCCGCGAACGGGTGCGACAGCTAGAACATCAAGCCCTCGCCCACCTGC
This sequence comes from Microcoleus sp. PH2017_09_SFU_O_A, assembly GCF_020738625.1. Classification (NCBI taxonomy): domain Bacteria; kingdom Bacillati; phylum Cyanobacteriota; class Cyanophyceae; order Oscillatoriales; family Microcoleaceae; genus Microcoleus; species Microcoleus sp. PH2017_09_SFU_O_A. The sequence continues at coordinate 62,656 of NZ_JAEQCF010000038.1, read as the reverse complement.
GGCGGCGTCAGTCTCAAGTCCGAGAATATTTGGCTAGTTAGTCACTAAAAGAGTTGAGATTTTCTCCAAATCTCAACTCTTTTTTTGTGCAGGCGCCTCCGGGAAGGATACTTTTATCCCAAGCAATTTTGAAGTGATATCATGTCCGGTCGATCGACCAAAATAAGTAAAGTTCGTAGTGCGGACTTCAGTCCGCTTTTTGGCCAATTGACCAAAATAAGTAAAGTTCGTAGTGCGGACTTCAGTCCGCTTTCTGGCCAATTGACCAAAATAAGTAAAGTTCGTAGTGCGGACTTCAGTCCGCTTTTTAGATGCGGACTGAAGTCCGCACTACGAACCCTTTTTGTGATGGTCATGCACTGGACACGATCTGAGTGAGGTACAGATAGTAATACCATTTTTTTAAAGTTATGACAGACTTTTGCAAACAAGGGAAACGAGAGAATTACAACGTCTTGTCGTCCTTTATCTCTATCTGATCTTTAGAAAAATGGTATAATGGGTAATTGGTAGGCTGACGAGTACAGAAGAGAGATTTGAAAAGCGCTATATTTAAGATGTCGATCGCACTTGATGGGCGATCGCAATTTATCAAAACTGATGATTGTTGTGGGATGGGCGGGAGAGCCCGTCCTTTCTGCACGGGCTCTCCCGCCCATCCCACAAATTTGCTTAAGTTATTTAATTTCTATTCCTAATCTGAGATTTGAATTTAGGAACCGGGCGGGCGATCGAAAATTCAAGTTAATATTCAGGATTAAGCCAAATACCCGGTTTCTGTAATATCTCTTTGAAACAGGTACAAGAAGGGCGGCGCAGCAGGTATTTGAAACTTTGGGGCAAGCAAGTGGTTTTGACTTATTCGATCGTATTAACAAGCACTTTAGAGGCGATCGCCCTTGCTCTCTCGCCCGGTAACTTCAGCATCGAATTTCCCCTAGGCGAGGCACAGCAATCGGACATCAAATCCGGCCTTTTCACCTCCCAATCCCTCCCAAATGCTGCGCCAGATACCGCTAGCACAGGTTTAGCAGAGGGTATATACCTCTACGGCCAGTCGAGCCAGCCCGATCAAATTAAAAAAGAATATTTTGTATTTGAAATGCGACAGAGTAAAGTAGTCGGCGCTTTTTACCTGCCTCGGTCTGCTTTTTACTGTTTTTACGGCACTGCGGAGCGAACTCAGTTAAATTTAACAGTAGTGGACACTTACGACGGCAGTCGCTCTCCCTACTCCGTAAACCTGCAACAGTATTACCCTATTTGGGCCGTCAGCGACAACGATCGGCGCATTTTAGGTATTTGCAAGGAAGCTCACAAACAGCAGGTTTGGGGAAATTAATACTATTTTCGATTTTCGATTGGGGATTAAAGAATTGGGAATGATTTACTGCATAAGAGTTTGGAGTTTCCCTACAGTTGCATTCATTGGTGAAAATCGTCTAACCAATACCTGCGCGATTTTCTTGGTTTCTTGGGTATATTGACACTCCCCTGCCTAAAGGCGAGGGGATTCTTTGTTCATAGACTCAACTTGCTCAGACAGGATTTCTGAGCGTCAAAGTAGAGGTCGAATCTCCCAAAGCGTTCGGGTTTAAGACCCAAGTTCCGGTATGCCCTACCGTACTCAAGGCTAATTTCAGAATATTAATCGCTGCGTTCCAATCCCTATCCATAACAAACCCACATTCACAAGCGTGGGTTCTTACGGATAGGGATTTTTTTACGATTGCACCGCAATTTGAACATTTTTGCGAAGTATAAGCAGGATTGACTGCGACAGTTACCCTGCCAAACTTTACGCCAAAATACTCCAACCACTTTCTGAATTGATACCATAATTGATTTAGCGAGACAGTGATTCTTTACTAGATTCTTTATCCTCAAATTTTCATAGGCGACCAAATCGTTAGATTGGATTACGCAACGCGCCAGTTTCTTGGCGTGTTCTTCACGTTGCCGACTTATTTTGAGGTGTACTCGCCCTAATCGATTAATTGCTTTCTTGCGGTTGGCAGAGCCTTTCTTTTTGCGAGAAACACGGCGTTGTCGAAACTTCAACTGTTTCTCGCTTTTTCTGTAAAACTTGGGATTCGGTTCAACATGACCATCGGAGTCTGTATAAAACTCTTTCAGTCCCACGTCCAATCCAACTGTTTTACCTGCTGGCGTTGTATCTACATTGTTGTCAGCGCTGATTGCAAATTGAACGTAGATTTGCTTCCGAGTTTCTGAGAGTTTCCAGCCGCTGACTTTATACTCAACTGAGCGACTGTTTTTCTTGAAAGTCGGATAACCTTTCTTTCCGGGAACAGCTTTCTTGCAGTTGTCGTAGAACCGAGCAATGGCAGAATAAGCCCTTTCCACAGAGGCTTGGCAAGCACTAGAATTCAAGTCTTTGACAAAAGCAAACTCTTCTCTGAGCGCAGTGCTGTGACGGTACAAGTCTTTTTGCCCTACTCCTCGGTTGTCGATCCAAAAACGGATGCACTTATTCCGAACGAATTGAGCAGTTCTGACTGCTTCGTCTATTGCTGCGTACTGATTTAATTTGCCGATCGCCTTGAATTCTAGAACGAACATCTTACGTAGGAACTCGCTACGTTAAAAATCTAACACAAAGCCGTCCTAGAAGGACGGGGCTTTAAACCCAAGTTTTTGGTAAAGCGAAGCTAAAACCTATTTGTTCGGTACGAGTGCCTCAACCCAACCTAATTTCTAAGAGGCTTTTCCCGTTTGGCGAAAATCTTGTTTAACAAAAACCCAGGTCTCATCCCCATGCCTGAAGTTAGCGGATGTTAGTTGTATACTCCTTAACAAGGCAGCAGTAGAGTGCGTCACACAAGAAACTGGAAATATCCGAGAAAATGTGAGGCTACGGGGCACCCTACAATACTCCCTCTCGGGAGACTGGTGCAGCGCCAGCAGCCAGGATTCAGGAAACAGCAGTAAAATTGCTCCTGAGTTGAGAATTTCAGACGGACATCACACACTCGGCAAGATGAAACTGCGTCGGAAAACACTATCAATAGTTGGCATTACCATCGCTGGACTGACTGGCATTCTCTATGCAGCCTCCTCCAGCATCCTTTTGGGCAGCCTTGTCAAAGCAGAGGAACAAGAAGCCACACAGGTTGTCAAGGGAGTGCTCAGCGTGTTCGGGCAAACCGCAGACGACTTCAACTCGCGCTTTGCTGACTGGTCTGCGTGGGATGACACCTACACTTTTATCCAAAACCGCAACTCAGAATTCATTGCCTCGAATTTAGTTCCAGAAGGGCTGAATAATTTGAGAGTTCATCTAGCCATATTTGTCAATACTTCTGGCAAAATAGTTTACGGTACGGGTTTAGACAGCGACAAGATGAAACTAACGCCTGTTCCAGAAGCATTAAAAGAGCATATTTCTCTCAACGACCCGCTGTTGCAGCACCCCAACGCCAAAAGCAGCCTCGCTGGTGTCCTGCTGCTGCCCTCAGGGCCGATACTGATTACTTCCCGGCCAATTCTCACTACAAAAAGCACCGGCCCGATTCGGGGCACGCTGGTATTCGGGCGCAATTTCGATGCTGCGGGCATTGAGAAGCTTTCTAAAATTACTCGGTTGCCGCTGATTGTACACAGCGTTAATGAAGCTCATTTACCGGCTGACTTTCTGAAAGCGCGACACAAACTGTCGGGAAAAAAACCGATTTTTGTGCGTCCTGTCAGCGAAGATTTGATGGCGGGTTATGCTTTGATCCGGGATATTTACGATCGACCGGCGCTACTTCTACGGGTGGATATGCCCAGAGAAATCTACCGCCAAGGTCAAACCAGTTTAATGTACCTGCTGGTGTCTGTAGGGTTAGCGGGAATGGGGTTTATCGGCTGCACTCTGCTGCTGATTGAGCGTTTGGTGCTGTCTCGGTTGAGCAGTTTGGCGAAAGCAGTTAACCGCGTCAGCAGCAGCCAAGACCTCTCGGTGCGACTGCCGGTCACGGGCGCAGACGAGTTGGCCGACCTTGCCCATACTATCAATGGAATGCTCGGGACGATCGCGATCGCCGAAAGCGAACAACTTGAGGAAAAAGCCCGCTACCAAGCCGTAGTCGAGCAAGCTACAGACTGCATTTTCCTGTGGGACGCTCAAACCAAACGCATTTTAGAAGCCAATACAGCCTTTAGAAACTTGCTCGATTACAGTCTTGATGCAATTTCGCAACTGAGTGTTTACGATATCGTCGCCTATTCCAAAGACCTGGTTGACCGAAATATCCTGTTCCTGCTAAGAGAGAAACAACTCAGAATTGGCGAAGTTCTCTACCGCCGCCGAGACGGTTCCTGCGTGGATGTGGAAGTAAGCGCCAGCCTGATTTCCTACGGCGGCCGCGAGATTATTTGCACTGTTATCCGCGACATTACCGAGCGCAAGCAAGCCGAAGCCGAACTCCGAGCCTCGGAAGAACGCTACAGACTTTTGTTTAAAAACAACCCCCATCCGATGTGGGTTTACGACTTAGAAACTCTGGAATTTATAGCCGTCAATCACGCTGCTGTAGAGCACTACGGGTACACTCGCCACGAATTTCTCAACATGACCGTTGCGGATATTCGTCCGCGCCAAGAACTGTCCAGATTGCTAGAAGATATATCCCAAGTAGATGCCGGAATTGATTTTGGGGGTGTGTGGCAGCACCAGACAAAAAACGGCACAATTATTGATGTAGAAATTACTTCTTATACCCTGATATTTGACAGCAGAAATGCTGAATTAGTGCTGGCTCACGACGTAACCGACCGCTTGCAAGCCGAGGCAGAACTTTATAAGGCAAAAGAAGCAGCAGAAGCAGCTAATTTCGCGAAAAGTCAATTTTTGGCTAACATGAGCCACGAACTGCGAACTCCTCTGAATGCGATTATCGGTTACAGCGAGATTCTGCAAGAAGATGCTTTAGATATTGGCGAAGAAGACTTTGTGTCGGATTTGGAAAGAATTCACAATGCAGGCAACCATTTACTCGGATTGATTAATGATATTCTGGATTTGTCGAAGATTGAAGCAGGTCACGGGGAACTTGAATTAGAAACTTTTGACGTATTCGAGACAATTAAAGATGTAGTAAAAACTGTTGAGCCGTTATTTTTCCGAAACAACAATCGCCTGAATGTTGAATGCGATCCTAATATTGGCCAATTGCATTCCGATAAAACTAAGTTAACTCAAATTTTATTTAATTTGCTCAGCAATGCAGCGAAGTTTACTCAGCAAGGGATTGTTACACTCAGCGTTAAAAAAAATCAAAATGACGAGAATAGTTGGGATGTTGAAGAGTTAATTTTTAATTGTACTGATACGGGAATTGGGATGACTCCGGAACAGCTAGAAAAGTTATTTCAACCTTTTACGCAAGCTGATGCTTCGACTACCCGCAAGTACGGAGGTACGGGTTTGGGTTTGGCTATAGCGCAGAAATACTCTGAGATGCTGGGGGGAGAAATTACTGTTAATAGCGAGTTAGGCAAGGGGTCAACTTTTACTCTCATGTTGCCGACACTATTGTAATCTATCCCAATACGTTTGGATTACTGTGATATTAATAAATAAAGGTACGTTGTTGGGGTTGAGCCTCCTTTATACCTGTAGATCAAAGAGGGCTTAAGCCCAACAACGTACCTAATTTGAAATCATTTGAGACCCAAAATGCTCGTCCTACTTCGCATCAGCAGGGATCAAAACTTTGTCAATTACGTGAATAACGCCATTGCTAGCTTTGATGTCAGCTTTCACAACATTAGCGCCGCTAACAGTAACTTTGCCTGCGGCAACTACCACCTTCAGCGAGCCGCCTTCCACACTTTTAACATCGCCGGATTTGAGGCTGGTAGATAAAACTGAACCAGAAACAACGTGGTAAGTCAAAACCTTAACAAGTTTGGCTTTATTTGCTGGTTTGAGCAAATCATCCAAAGTTGCTTTTGGCACAGCAGCAAATGCCGCGTCTGTCGGTGCAAAAACAGTGAAAGGGCCTTTTCCTTGGAGGGTTTTAACTAAATCTGCGGCTGTCAAGGCTTTAGTCAATGTCTTAAATTGAGCGTCGCCAGATGCAATAGCGACAATATCCTTAGTAGCGGCTGTTGGTGCTGGTGAAGTGGTTGATTTCGGTGAGGCTGTTGGTGCTGGTGAAGCAGCAATTTTCACATTTCCTGCAACTTGTTGAGTTGGTGTTGTATTGCTAACAGTTGTGCTGGAGTTGATGTGAGCCCAAGCGGGGAAACCAATCAACGCACTAGCGCCGATTACTCCTGCGAAACCTGTGAGTTGTTTCATCCAGCTAGGTAAATTTTGATTTTTCATTGGGCTTGCTTTTCCTTATGACAATAAAACAGTGAACGTGAATTGTTATGTTAGCCAAATTTCCGCAAAAGGTAAGGTTGCCAAAGGCACTCGGTAGAGATAAAATGAGCTGGGATTGTCGATCGACTAAAACTCCCTTACTATAGCGCAAGCTCAGGTAAAAAGAAGCTCAACCGCTAAATCTGTAACTCAAAACCTCAATCACCGAACCTGTTTGCGGTAAGTCAGCAGATTTGACCGAAATCGTGTCGTTATTCGATCGGCGTATCGATGTACCATCCATTAGGCCCAAGAATTCATCTAGCGATACTAAATCGCACGCAGCAGCATCGGCGGCTTGGGTTTTGAAGTGTGTGGGAATCACCATTTTCGGTTTGAGCAGTTGCACAGTTTGCTTCGCTTCCGCCGGAGTGTAAGCTTTCGGCCCTCCGCCCACGGGAATTAGCAAAATATCCGGCCGCCCGATTAAGATTTGTTCTTCAATGCCGATCGGGCCAGCGACTCCGCCCAAGTGTAAAATCTTAACACCGGCTTGCTGCCAGAGCCAAGCCACATTCACCCCAAACCGCCTTCCTCCTTCACGGTCTTTCTGCGTCCGAATCCCTTGAATCCTGAGCCCGTTAGACCTATAAGTGCCCGGTTCGTACAAAAGGCCGGGATTGCCCGAAAATCCGTCTACCGCCCCTTCATCAAGCAATCTGCTGCTAATCAGAATCAAATCTGTGGGGACTTTAGGAGAACGATAGCCTGCCGTACAGCCCAGGGGGCGAAAAGGATTCACCAGCACCCTCGCACCGCCACCGGCAAACAAGAAGCAAGTGTGCCCTAACCACTGAACCGACAAAGAACCAGCAGTTTGAGCTTGATAGCTTTCCCATCCAGATGGCAAACCAGTGAAGAAAGCCGCTAGCAAACCCGTCTGTGCGTAACTTATTAATTGTCGCCGTTTCATCTTTTTGGTTGCGGTTATCGGGTGTTGGTCGTTTGTTGTTATATCACAAAATGCCGCCAGGTGCGAAATGTGCGATCGAGTTTTCCCGTAAGGTTCCCATTGCCTACTCTACAAATCCAGAGAAACTCAACTCTCAACATAAGCAAATCCACTTGATTAAACGTAAAATACGGCTCGCATTCAAGCTGAGTGTGTATGTATGTCTTTCTCCCTTCTTCCTTCTTCCTTCTTCCTTCTTCCTTCTTCCTTCTTCTTAAAGCCGTTCCAAAAAATTCCGCAATAATTGCTTTCCCGAAGTAGTCAAAATACTTTCCGGATGAAACTGTACGCCTTCAATGTGTGGATATTCCCGATGACGCACGCCCATAATCGTGCCATCTTCCACCCAAGCCGTAACTTCCAAAACTTCTGGACAACTCTCTTTTTCAATTACCAAACTGTGATAGCGAGTTGCAATCATCGGCGATTCTACACCTACAAAAACTCCGACTCCTGCGTGTTCTACCTGAGAAGTTTTGCCGTGCATCAATATCGGTGCGGAAACAATTTTGCCACCGAATACTTGACCAATACTTTGATGTCCGAGACACACGCCTAAAATTGGTAGAGTCGGCCCCAATTCTTCGATCAATTTCAGAGAAATCCCCGCATCTTCCGGCCGCCCTGGGCCTGGAGAAATTACTACTGCTGCGGGTTGCAATCGGCGAATATCTTCTAAATAAATTTGATCGTTGCGGTAGACTTGGACTTCTTTTGCTACGGGCAACTCAGCACCGAGTTCTCCTAGATACTGTACCAAATTGTATGTAAAACTGTCGTAGTTATCGATGACTATAATCACGGGTTAAATTGGATTTTAGGTTTTAGATTTTAGATTTTAGATTGACTCGCTGCCTGAATGCAAGAGTTGGAATATTTTAGATAGATGCCCAAGATTAAAATAGCTCCAATATGTAGGAATAAAACCAAAAATCTCAAGTTGGTCATCTAAAACCTAAAATTTAGCTTGCCCAATCAAGTTTACTAACGGACGATCGCAATTTGAACAACTACCCATAACGGAGGAAGCAGCAGTGCAGCAGCGACAATGGCCGCAGCCATTGCGGATACCAGAACGGCTCCGGCAGCGCAGTCTTTGGCAATTTTGGCGAGTTCGTGGTAAGATTGCCCGACGGTTAAGTCTACCACTGATTCGATCGCCGTGTTCAACAATTCCATTGCTAAAACTATACCAATTGTGACGCCGATCACTGATATTTCTACAGGTTTGAGGTGCAAAAATAGTCCGAGTCCGATCGCCAAAGTTCCTATAACAGTGTGAATCCGAAAATTGCGCTGAGTTTCAAAAGCATAGGTTAGCCCACCCCAAGCATACCGAAAACTCGTAGCTAAACTAGATGCGATTTTCCAGGAAAGCTCTCGCTTGTATTTCAAGGCTTTTTTCGGCTCGTGGACTGTAGGCATGGCAGAATCTGGAGGCACGATCGCAAACGGTGGGATGTTTGATGAAATTGACGGTTGATCTAGTGGCATAAACAACCAACTTTAAGTTACAGAGATTAACGAAAGCTAGACTTTGAAAATTTCCTTCATCAAGTCTAGTTAACTTTCCTAAGTTTTTACTAAAGTTTTGGTATGATTTCAGAAAGTTATGTTTGGGTTGACATGATTGGTTAAGTCACCATCAACGTCAGTTATGCTGTTTGGATCTCAAGTCCGATCGCGCGCAGCAGTGTTTCTTGTCGATCGAGCATTTGAGTCAGACTTTCCTCATCCGGGTGATCCCAGCCCAAAAGATGCAAAAAACCGTGGGATGCGAGCCAAGCTAGTTCAGTCTTTAGGGAATGTCCTTGCTGCTGGGCTTGTCGCTTCGCTGTGTCGATCGAGATGATGATATCACCCAAGTATAGGGGTTCGGATGACTGCATTTCCTCTCTTTGAGGACAGTCTACCTCTAATGCGGCGAAAGCTAGTACATCGGTCGATCGATCTTGTTGACGGTACTGGGCGTTGAGGGCTTGGATATCGGCATCGGCGGTTAAACGCAGACTGACTTCGTAGCCGGGGGCTTCTGGCACATCTGCTTGCTGGTTTTCTAGCCAAACGCTAAACCAATTTTCCCAGGTTTGGGCGGCAATCTCCCCGCTGGGTTGATTCTCCGGGAGGTTGTCAGCGTCGGCGAACCCATAACAGTCTTCGACGTTCACCTCAATTATCATTTTTTGGTTCTTTTGTCAAGGGATGTATTGAATTTTTTGATAAGTGAAAATTGGGCGGGCTAATCGACTTTTTGCTTTTAGCAGGAAGATTACAATAATCTGTTCAAGATTGCAATGGGTCGATCGCACGATCGGATCGAACCCCCCGGTATTTAACCCGCTTTCTAGTGCGTGAGTGTCTGTATCGACGCGGTTTCAATCGGTATTCTAAGAGTTGAAATAGCGATCGAGAAAAGCCAAACCGACGAGTACGCCCAAAAGTCCAGCCGCCGTCAAAGCAAAATGAAACAGAGAAGTCGCCCGCTTGCGAACCATATTCCGCATGGCTAGCTTGACATAACTCGGTGGAGGTGCATTGTTTGTCGGGGCGATCGGGGTTTCGGGGGCGGATTCTTCGGAGGTTGTTGGCGAGGGAGGTTGAGTCATAGCGGTTATTTTAGAAGGTTAACACCAGAGGCTGCGGAGGACAGACTCGCCACGATGTTAACAAATTTGTAACGTTTTGTGTAGATTTTTTTAGCTTTCGGATGGCAGGAGGCTGGTTTCGCGCAGCAGAGAATCGGCCCAAACAGCATCGGATTCTGAAAGTGCAGGGACTAACTGGGCCGTATAATCGAGGGTAATGTCATAGGCGGCGCGATCGTACACTGTATTCAACAGCGCCTGTAAATCTACCATTGGTTCCACATCGCCTGCGCGCAAAGGCAACGGAAAACAAGGGATCGCATCTGGTAGATTAAATAAGTATAAATCGGCGATCGGTCTTTCATTGCTCCGACTCACCAAAATTCTATAACTCGCTGCATTGTCATTGTCAAAAACCGGGAGAGGTTCCCAACCCCGCAACAAGTCAATCTCCACAAAATTAGTCCGACTTCCCAACACCTTATCCCGCTTTTTCTCATACATTTCACGCCCTTTTCCAGATGGTTTATTAGCGTGTAAAAGCACCTCAATTACTGTCACAACTTCCTTGGTCGCCATATCTATCACCTCCAAATATCCTTGTTTCACCTCCTCATACATCGCTAATCTTACTTTCAAAGGTTCAGTAGTTCGTGTGGCGACAGCTACATTAGATGTACTTGAATTTCTAGGAATCGGATTGTGCTGGATCGAAACATCAGGAATCCCAACTAACAGCGATTGTTCTCCCTTAATTTCATAAATTCGCTTTTCAATAGCCACTCGATACCTCGGCACCAGTTGGGGAACTAAAACATCTGCGATCGCTACGATCAGCCTATTATGTACTTCTGACCAAAAGTCAGGGCTTTCTAAATAAGGATTCATCCCTGGAAATGTATTAGGCATTGATTTAACTCCTGTTGATTGACTTACTTAGGACTTATGCAGGGGTGGCTAGAAACCGGGTTTTTCCTTTGAATATCGATACACCATCCAGAAACTGCCAAAAACCCGGTTTCTTTGATTTTAATGCGAACTACCACTGTTATCAACCTCTCACTCCCATCTCCCGCAACCAAGCATCAGCCCAAACAGCATCCGGTTCGGCAAGCGGCGGCACGGGTTCGGCGGTATAATCGATTCTAAAATCATAGGCGGCGCGATCGTACACTATATTCAACAACGCCTGCAAATCTACGATCGGCTCAACATCACCTGCACGCAAAGGCAACGGAAAACAAGGAATTGTATCGGGTAAATTGAAAAGATACAAATCCCCCAAAGGCTTTTGATTTGCCCGACTCACCAAAATTCGATAACTTGCCTCAATCTCATTGCCAAAAACTGGTAGAGGTTGGTAACTTCGCAGCAAGTCAATCTCTACCAGATGACTGCAACTACCAAACACCTTTTCTCGCTTTTTTTCGTACATTTCGCGCCCTTTACCAGGACGTTTGTTGGCGGGTGACAGCACTTCAATTACCGTGACTACCTGTTTAGTTTCTATTTCGACTACCTGTAAATAAGTTTCTTTTAATTCCAGCGGTAAAGGTATTGTTACCTTCAAAGATTTGGCGGGTGGAGCGGCGACAGCAACATTAGAATCACTCTCGGTTCTTCGAGTCGGTGTCTGCTGTATTGTGACATCGGGAATGCCAATTAGTAAAGCATCTTCGCCACTGATTTGATAAATTCTTTGTTCGATATCTACTAAATATTTAGGCAGTAGTTGCGGAGTTAACCAATCGGCTATTGCCACTATCAACCTATTATGAACAGAACTCCAAAAGCCAGGACTTTCTAAATAAGGATTCATCCCCGGAAATGGATTAGCCATTGATTTAACTCCTGTTAACTTACCTAATTCTACTATTTTAGCTAATGAATTATAAAAACGCAGACAATATCAAGCTATCATCTGCGTTAATCTGCGTTAATCCGCCGACCTCTGCGGTTAAACTCCCCTAAAAATTCCCGTAATTACTAATAGCAGACTGCAACCTTGCGATCGCCTCATCAACCGAAATCGCCCCCAACTCCCCAGAAGCACGAGTCCGAATATTCAAACTATTCGCCTCAACCTCCTTAGCACCCACAACACACATCACCGGAATTTTATCCTTCTCAGCATTGCGAATCAACTTACCCAAACGTTCGCTACTCTCAACTTCCGCGCGAATATTCAGCGCCTTCATCCTCGCCTCCACTTCCTTAGCAAACGGCAAAAACTCCTCGCTGACAGGCAACAACCGCACCTGAATCGGCGCTAACCATATCGGAAAATCCCCCGCATACTGTTCGATCAAAATCCCGATCAAACGCTCCAAAGAACCAAAAGGAGCGCGGTGAATCATCACCGGACGCTGGCGAGTGCCGTCTTCAGCAACGTATTGCAAATCAAAACGTTCTGGCAAATTGTAATCTACCTGAACAGTTCCTAATTGCCATTCTCTATCCAACACATCTTGGAAAATAAAATCGAGTTTCGGCCCGTAAAAAGCCGCCTCCCCAATTCCCTCAAAATAATTCATTCCCAAAGTTTCCACCGCGCGGCGGATGGCACCTTGCGCTTTTTCCCAAGCTTCATCGGAACCGATGTATTTATCTAAATTTTCTGGATCGCGGAAACTCAAACGCGCCTTAAAGTTTTTCAGTTGCAGACTCTTGAATACTGACAGAATTAAATCGACCACACTCAAGAATTCAGCATCCAACTGTTCCGGCGTGACAAACAAGTGGGAATCATCAACCGTAAAGCCGCGCACTCTGGTTAAACCGCCCAATTCTCCCGATTGTTCGTAGCGGTAAACTGTGCCAAATTCTGCTAAGCGCATCGGCAATTCCCGATAGGAACGCAGTTCGCTTTTGTAAATTTGAATGTGAAACGGACAGTTCATTGGTTTCATTACAAAACCCTGTTCGTTTGCCGCCGCTTCTGCATTTTCTGCCATTAGCGGAAACATATCTTCTTTGTATTTCTGCCAATGTCCAGAGATTTTGAATAAATCGACTCTGGCGATGTGGGGAGTCACAACTTGTAGATAGCCACGTTTGATTTGTTCTTGTTTCAAGAAGTCTTCTAAAATACTTCTCAAAATAGTGCCTTTGGGCGTCCACAAAGGCAAGCCTGGGCCGACTGGATCGGCAAAAATAAACAAGCCTAATTCTTTGCCGAGTTTGCGGTGATCTCGCCTTAGGGCTTCTGCTTTGCGGTGTTTGTAGGCTTCCAATTGTTCGGGAGTTTCCCAAGCTGTGCCGTAAATTCGCTGCAATTGAGCTTTGGTTTCGTCGCCGCGCCAATATGCTCCTGCTAGGCTTTCGAGCTCGATCGCCCTTCCATTGATTTCACTGGTATTATCCAAATGGGGCCCAGCGCACAAATCCCACCATTCGTCACCCAAATGGTAAAGAGTAATCGGTTCGATCAAACCTGCCAAAATTTCTAATTTGTAAGGTTCGTCGATCTCCTTGATGCGCCGTTCCGCTTCCTCGCGGCTGACTTCTTCCCGAATTACAGGCAATTTGCGGTTAATGATTTTGATCATTTCTTTTTTGATTGCCTTGAGATCCTTTTCGGTAAAAGGTTCTGGACAATCAAAATCGTAATAAAAACCATTTTCAATCCAAGGGCCGATTGTGACTTGGGCCTTGGGAAATAATTTCTGTACCGCCATCGCCATAACGTGGGATGTGGTGTGGCGAATTTTTTTTAGTTGTTCCGACTCACTCGTGCGGAGCAACTCTATCTTAACGGACTCTTCTGGAGCGTTCATGGATTCTGAGCTAGACATCGGCTGAATTATCAATTAATTTAGTTGCACTTGCTTCTATATTACTCAGGTTGGGACAGCAAGCGCCGACTTCCGGCTGGGGAACTGTTACAGGAGTGCTAACTAACCGTAGGGTGCGTCAGCGGGGCAAAGTCTTTAGTCTGGGGTAGTTACATTCAGCCCGCTGACGCACCCTACAATAATTTAATTTTTAGGTACGTAGTTGCGCTTGGGCGCTCTTTCTTTGATATATGAAAGAGCGCCCAAGCGCAACTACGTACCTTATACCTTTAATGTGACAGTTGCGTCCAGGACTGACTCACCTGCTAATTTTTGTGAAATTATTGAATTTTTGTTAAAAAAAATGTTACAGTTTGTAAAGTACATTTAAGGTTAGAATAGATAAATAACCCAATTTTAATCAATGCTTAACTCCAATTTGCCAGAATCAGAATTGCTCAAATCCCTACTGGAACCGCTGTTAGAGGATTTTAAATACTGGTTCGAGCGATCGGCTACTCTCTTAGAAACTGAGGAAATTCATTTTCTGAGCGGCGACGATCAATCCGACTTGCTGGCGCGAGTCAAACAGGCTCAGCAAGAAGTAGGCGCGGCTAAAGCTCTATTTCAAGCAACCGGAGGGCAAGTTGCAATTGAAACCGCAGCACTCATGCCGTGGCATAGACTGCTCGCCGAATGCTGGCAAGTATCGGCGCGCTTTCGGAAAGAGCAGTCAGCTCGCCCTGGAAAATAAAAAGGCAAGTTCAAGTTCAACCCGCAGTCAAATTCCCAACCTTGGGAAATGTCGCGTCCACTTGACAAGCTCAAACAGATTTCCAGTTAATAAGTTATCAGAAAATAGGGTTTAAAACCCCGTCGTTTTAGGAAGTTTTTATTTCCAAAAAGTTCTAAAAGTTTCCCAAATAGTACCCTATACTACAAATAGATACAGGTAGAATAACCGCTAGCACAAATGGATAACCAAACCCAAAACGACTGGCTAGGAAACAATAATGTCTCGTGGGTGGCGAAAACCACAAAAACATAGCTAGGGTAGCCATCGTGCACCCATACCAGAAAACTCAAAATCTTAGTAGTTAGATGTACCGTAGGGCATACGGAAACAAAGGGAATAATCCCTTAACGCTTGGGGAGACAAGCCCTCTGGGACTATTCAAATTAGGCTCGAAGCTTCGTTCAATTGGACGGGTTTTTGGTTTAAATATTGCCGAAGGGATGAATAGTTTAAAGGTATGTCAGTGAACCAAGAATCCCCGCGTTTACGCCCGGGAGTGTCAATACTTGCTGAAACACTTTTGTAAATTGCTGTGTGGCTATCAGAGCCCGGAGGAGAAAATAATGTTACACCTGCTTTATATTTTAGCTTTCACCGTTCTTGCCTTTTTGGCCGTCAGTAACTTAATCCGCAGTCTAGTCACCGTAGGTATGGAGTCCCAGCGCCCCCAACAATTCAGGGCAAATAATCGCTACGCATCCTATCCTCGCTCTCAAGCCGTGCCCCATCCAGAACTGTTAGACGAATACGGAAATATTGTTAACGAACCGCTATTAGTGATGCGTTCGCTGACTGTCCAAGACGCGCGCGAACAATTAGATGCTCTTTACAAATCATCTCCCGGCGGCAGTGACGAAGGCGGCGAGCTAGCCTGATTCGATCGCGTTCCCAGCATTTATACTTACGGGCGATCGCCCTAAAAAAATAATTGGCCGTTAGTTTCTCGCTAACGGCCAATTTGTAGTTAGTTTTGAGAGATACTTAAAAGGGATCGATCTCAACTGACTGTCGATCGCTCCTGTTTTGTCATCGGCAAAAATGCACGTTTAAGGCTAGATGATCGTCCCAATTTCGCTACTGGCAGAACTTCTGCAAGCTTTGCCCCAACTCCGGGCACAAATTTATTTCAAATCTTCCATGACAGCGCTGTCTCACGCGATGGAAGACTTGGTTTTGGCGGGTTCCGACGACGAACCCCTAGTGATTGCCAGCTTTCAGCGAGAGCGCTTCTACCGCCAAGAAGCTCACCGCTACCGGCGCATTGCCGATCGATCCTCTCAGGTATACGTGCTGGCTGCACCGGAAACTGAGTTTAAAAATTCCTCGGAATGTCACGAAAATGTGGCGTTTGCAGCGGAAGATGCCTTAAGTAAAGAGTGGCACTTAGTGGTGGTTGGGCAACATTACTCAACTTGTCTGATTTGTCAAGAAAAAATTGTGCCGATCGACAACCAAGACGAGCGCAGCCCGCTGTTGATGGATCAAGCTCGCCGATTTGAAGGAATTTGGACATTCGACAGAGAGGTAAGCTGCAAAGCTGCCGAATTGTTGCTCGATAAAATTGTCAAATATCGCCCGGAATTGGCCGAAAAGATCGATCGAGCGCGCACAACTTACAATCTGGGCAAAAAACCCAAAAAAACGCGGAAATCCGCCGCAGACAAAGCGGCAAAACCAGCGAAAAGTGCGTCAAAAAACTCAAGAATTCCCAATCCCAAATTGAGCGACGCTTTTGCCGAACGCTTAGTCACCTACTTGCAATCAGGTCAGCACAAACTTCTGAAAGCATACAGCGCGATCGCCGCCCAAGAACGCAAAGAACGCCTGATCAACTTAATTACAACGGCAATGCGGCAGTCTCTCAACCCGCAAGAAATCGTCGAAGTCGCAGTCTCTGAACTGGGAACAGCCCTGTCAGCAAGCCGCTGTTTGATTTATCGGTGCAAAGCAGCAGATGCGGCGGTCAAAATCGATCGCGAATTTTTGCGTGCCGGCGCTACTTCTGTGCTAAACGAGACTTGGCCGTTGCAGGAAAATCCCATATTTCGGGACGCGGTAGCGCGACAAGAGCGAGTTTACATCCAAGAGACAGCACAACACCCGCAGATTGTCAATACAAAATCCCTGGGCGAAATTGTCAAAAATTGGCAGATTGTCTCTTGGTTAATAGTGCCGGTGCTTTATCAAGGGCGGGTTTTGGGCATGGTGGAAATGCACCAATGCCGATCGACTTCGCCTTGGGAAGAAGACGAAATTGCTCTCGTAGAGGCGATCGCCACCCAACTCGGAGCAGCCTTAATTCAAGCCGAAACCTACGCTCACTTAGAAGAACTCAACCAACAATTAGAAGCATTAGACCGCACTCGCAGCAATCTAATTGCCATCACAGGCCACGAACTCCGCACCCCACTTTCTACCATTCAAGTGTGTCTAGAAAGTTTGAACTCCGAGCCAGATATGCCCCAAGAATTGCGGCAAATCATGTTAGAAACAGCCCTCGGAGATGCCGATCGAATGCGGAAACTCGTCCAGGATTTCTTAACACTTTCTCACTTAGAAAGCGGGCGAGTTAAATGGAATGTAGAATCGCTGACGCTGCAAGAATGCGTTGACTTGGCCCTCAGCAGCGTGCGATCGCGCGGCGGAGTCGATCGACAGTTACCACAAATTATCGCCGAAGTGTCCGCAGAATTGCCCTTAGTGCAAGCAGACGGCGAATGGTTAGTGGAGGTACTGTCCAAACTCCTAGACAACGCCTGCAAATTCACCACACCCCAGGGAAGCGTCACCATAAGAGCGAAATGCAACGGTTCTCGCATGGTGGAAGTGCTTGTAGCCGATACAGGGCGGGGAATAGAGGCGAATAGTTTGAAAGTAGTGTTCGATCGATTTTATCAAGAAGAAGGAGCATTGCGGCGCAGCGCCGGCGGCACCGGTTTGGGATTAGCAATTTGCAAACAAATTGTTGCCGGCTGGGGCGGTAAAATTTGGGTAGATTCCCCAGGAAAAGACCGAGGAAGTGAATTTCACTTTACCATTCCAATTGTTTAGAAGACCGGGCGGTTTCAACCGCCGTCCGATGTTCAACCTGCGGAGGCAGGTTTCGTTTGTGTAGACGCGGTTTCAACCGCCGTCTGATCCCATGACGAATGACGAATGACGTAACCAATAACCAATAACCAATAACCAATAACCAATAACCAATAACCAATAACCAATAACCAATAACCAATAACCAATAACCAATAACCAATAACCAATGCCCCATGCCCCATGCCCCATGCCCCATGCCCCATGCCCAATAACTCCCCTAAATCGGAAGACCAATCACAAACTCTGTTCCGCCTCCTACCGAAGACAAACATTCCAAAGTTCCCCCATGTATTTCAGTGACTATCTGATGGCAAATAGACAGTCCCAATCCCGTACCTTTACCTTCTGCTTTAGTTGTAAAAAATGGCGCAAACATTTTTTCTCTGACAGATTCCGGCATTCCCATTCCATTGTCAGCAATCTGAATCACAATTGTATCGATGATTTCCAGTTTTTGCTGGCAAACACCCACGGTAGAAATCATAATTATATTGGGATTTTGTTCAATTTCTGCGTAGGTTTTGCCCGCGTTAAATTCTTCCACAGCATCGATCGCATTAGCAATCAAATTCATAAATACTTGATTTATTTGCCCGGGATGGCATTTTAATGTTGGCAACTCACCGTAATGTTTAATGATTTTAATTGCCGGTCTGTTGTGCTTAGCCTTGAGGCGGTGAGATAAAATCATTAAAGTAGTTTCAATGCCTTCGTGGATGTCAACTGCTCTTTTTTCCTGACTGTCGCTACGAGAATAGTTCCGCAGAGATTGCATAATGTCGCGGATGCGATCGATTCCCATCTTCATGGACGCCGTAGTTTTGGGCAAGTCGGCTAATAGATATTGTAGATCGATCGATGCAATTTCCTGTTCAATTTCTGCTCCCGGTTCTGGAAAGTTTTCTTGATAAATATTCACCAAGTTAATTAAATCACCAATATATTCTTGAACGTGGTGCAAGTTCCCAGAAATAAAGCCAATAGGATTGTTCACTTCGTGGGCTACTCCAGCTACCAGTTGTCCGAGTTGAGAGATTTTTTCAGTTTGAACTAATTGTGCTTGAGTTTGTTGCAGTTCGATCAATATGGCTTCTAAATTTTCAGCTTTCTCTCTCAGTTGAGCTTCTGATGTTTGTAAAGCTTGTTCCGCTACTTTGCGCTGGCTGATATCGCGAATGATTGACAAAGCGTGGGGTTTCCCTCTGTATTCAAAAAACTTTGCTCTTACCTCAATATCGAATTCTGTACCGTCTTTTCGCAGCACGACAGCTTCACAATAAAATTCTTGGTGCAAGCTAACGGTTGTCATAAACTCATCGAATAAATGTAGGCACTTTGGGTGCAGGAGATCTAAAGGACTTAATCTCAAGAATTCCTCCATAGAATAACCGTACATTTCGCACATTACCGGGTTTGCTGCCGCAAATTTTCTAGTCTCCAAATCTATTAAGATAAGTCCGTCTGCTACACTTTCAAAAATACTGCGGTACTCCTCTTCTTTTTGAGCGAGTTCGGCTTGAGATTGTTGCAAGTTTTGTAGGGATTCAGTTAACTGGCGGGATTTATCTTGTTCGCTAGCGTAGGAACGCGCATTTGCAATAGCAATTGCTGCTTGTGCGGTCAACATTTCCAAAAGTGTCAAACCTTCGTCAGTGAAGGCTCCAGCGACCAAGTTATTTTCTAGATAAACTATACCGATTGACTTTCCTTGATAGACAATTGGCGCGCACAAAACTGACTTCGGTTGCTGATGCTGAATGTATGTATCGAATTGGTAAAGTGTTTCTTTAGTTGCATCGATTAGTACCAGAGGTTCCTGAGTTCTTGCTACATAATTGACGATAGAAAGAGGGACTTTGTAGTTATTTTTGACTGGGTGGAATTCTTCAAATATTGCATAATTATGCGGGTCGCTATCCGACACTTCAACGAACAAGTATCCGTCTCGTTCCAAAAGAATACACCCGGTTTGAGCGCCTGCATTTTCTAAAATAATATGCAGCAGTTTTTTTAACAATTTTTCTAAGACGATTTCGCTAGAAATAGCCTGAGAAGCTTTGATTACTGTTTTCAAATCAAAAATATTGGCATCAGTGGCGGTAGTCGCAGTTGTATTTATAGCGATCCGATCGTCGCTGATTTTGTTAAACCAATCTGGATGAGATTGTTCTAGTTGATGAACTTTGGCGGTTGCACCCCACTCGACATAGCAAAAACGGGCATCATTGAGATAAATTTTGGCGAGATTGGCACGATTTTGTGTTATATAAAATCTGGCAGCTAATTCATTGGCTAGGGCAGCATTTTGGACGAAGCCATTTTTGAGGGCGGAGGCGATCGCCCAATCATAATGTTGTGCTGCTGTATGGCTGTCTCCTGACAACCTCGCGATTTCTGCCTGAATTAATGAATATTTGTGCAGATAATTTGCAGGACAGTGTTCTGCCAAATCTCGAAAATTCTCCAGACTAATAGTGAGCTGTTTTCGGTATAGTTTGTACTCGGTATCATTGGCGTTTGTGCAACCAGCAGCTAGGGCGATCGCGTGATGGAACCGAAAAACCGGGTTGACAAAATGACCGGCACCGCCTTTCAAAAATTCCGCGCCGAAGAGAGCATATTCTAAGGCGCGATCGACTTCGCCAAACCAATTAGCATGGGTGAGCTTGTAAAGATAGATGACAAAAGCAGTGGTAAGATCGGCTGAGGATTTGGCAAATTCTAAAAGCTGGTGTTCGTCGATGAAGGTTTCCGGCTCTGGGTAGGTTTCTGGTGAGCTAGTCAGTTGGGCGATCGCATTTTTGGTCAGCAAGTGATAAGCTAGCATATTGCGATCGACCTTTGAAAGCGCTGGAATAAATTGATCGGCAATTTCTGTAGCTTTGCTCAAAGACTCGTTGCCAAAAAAGCAGACCCATAGATAATTAATCGAAGCATATCCCGACCATTGATAAGCACCTGTTTCTAAACCGCTATTGAAAGCTTTGAGCATAAAAGGCTTGCATTCATCGATATATTTCATATAATGTAAAGTTAAAGCCCCCCACATATGAAAAATACAAGTACCTAACTCTTTATTGTCACAGCCTTCGTAGAGATTGAGCGAGAGTTCTCCGGCGGCGCAGCCCGCCTTGATTTCGCGATATTTATTGACCAAAGTAAAGGCGTACAAAGTGTAACCAAAGGCGGAAAATGGTGAATTCCCGTACAGAATGCTTGTTTGTACAAACTTCATCGCGCAGAGATATTGAGCGTTGGGACTGGTAAAATAGGCGATCGGGAAAAGTTCTTTCAAAATTCGATGAGCTGCTAGTTGTAGCGAATCGGTAAGTTTGGGTAAATCTGCTAATATATCGATCGATCGCCCGATCATCCTCTTCGTCTCTGCTAATTCTCGGGCTAGAAATTCATCATCCGGGTAAGGTTCAATCTCAACCCCCAAAGAATTTAACGTTTCAATCCCTAACTCATAAGCGGCAGATAAGTCATTCTTCATCCGCAGACAAGTTATTTGCAATTCTGCGATCGCACACTGTTCTAACAAAGTATGAGTTTTGGTCAGAATCCGGTCAAAAATTGCTAAAGCTGCATCATTGTTACTATTTAAATATTCTGCTTCACCCAGCTCTAAATTTAGCGCAAAACTCAAGCTATAATTATCTTGCCAACTTGAGACAGGCAAACAGTCGCACCCAGCTTGGAAAAAAGTAAGCGCATCTTCAAAAGCCGAAGCAGCTTTAGCAGTTTTACCTGCTTGTAAATTTAATTGTGCTAATTCATAAAGTTCTTCAGGATTAGCAATGAATTCGCGAGCAAAGTTCAAATGATTAACAATATCAAAAATCTGTTCTTGACGTTCAGCTTCATTGCTCCCCTCCAACAACAAACGTCCCAGCTTCCAGTGAACTGATTGTTTTTGGGACTCAGGAATCATCACATAAGCGGCTTGTTGAACCCGATCGTGCAAAAAATTGTAGCGCACTTTGCCAATTATTGGAGCCAACTTTTCTAATTCCCATTGCTCAAATACTTGTGGTACTAGATAGGCGTCATCTACAGGCAAAATCAACCCTAATTCTAGCGCTTCCCACAAATATTGTGCTGTTTTAGTCAAAGATTGTTCGCTCACTACTGATAATATATCCAGATTAAATTCGTTGTTTATACAAGCAGCTAATTGTAAAATTGTCTGACTTTGTTCAGATAAATATTGAATTTTATGAGCCATTAAATCAACTACATTTTCGGAAATATTTTGCTGTTTGATTTCTTGGGTGTCCCATTCCCATTCTGCAAGTTCTATATTAAATATCAGAAAATTTTCTTGAGACAGTGACTTCAATAACTGCTTTAAAAAGAAAGGATTTCCCTGAGTTTTTTCGAGCAGCAATTGTGCCAAGGATGCGACTTTTCTAGGAGAACAGTTTAAAGTGTCAGAAACTAATCGATTTACTTCATAAATTGCCAAGGGTTCCAGGTGAATATTGGCGATCGCAATTCCTGCGGCCCTCATTGCCTCATTTGCCAACATAAAGGGATGGCTCGGACTTACTTCGCTATTTCGATAAGCAAGAATAAGCAGGAAGTAAGGATTTTCTTCGGTGCAGTTGTGTTGATACAAATTAACGCTTCCAGCATCCATCCACTGACAGTCATCGAGAAACATTACCAAAGGATGTTCGGCTGTTGCAATTGCTTGGACAAACTTCTTCATCACTCCGTTGAAGCGGTTTTGAGATTCAATAGCACCGAGTTCGGGTACGGGAGGTTGTTCGCCCAAAATCAATTGTAACTCCGGGATAGCATCGATCGCAATTCGAGCATTTTTCTGCAAAGCGTTGAGTAGTCTTTGTCGCCATGCTACTAGCTGAGTTGGGCTTTCCATCAAAATTTGCTGCACGAAGTTACCCATAGCTTGAGTGAAACAAGCGTAGGGAACATTCCGCTTAAACTGGTCGCATTTACCAGATATAAAATAGCCACGTTGCCGCGTTATATCACGGACAATCTCATGAACTAATGCAGATTTGCCGATGCCGGAATAGCCACTGACTAGGACAATTTCACCGCTGCCTTTGCAGACACGATCGAACACTTCTAATAATTGTGCTATTTCTGTGTTTCGTCCGTAGAGTTTCTGAGGAATTGACAACTGACTCAGGGCATCTAGTTGTCCGGGAATAAAGTTAGAAATTGTCCCTGAATTCTTTATTTGATTTTGGCAGCGTTCTAAATCTGCTAATAATCCTGTGGCAGTTTGATATCTAAGTTCGGCATTTTTTGCCATGAGTTTTGCCACAATTTGGGTCAAAACTATGGGAATTTGTGGGTTGAGTTGTTGCAGGGGAACTGGTGGTTTGGCTATGTGACAGTGTACCATTTCTAACGGGTCACTGCTGGTAAATGGTAATTGTCCTGTCAGTAATTCGTAAAAGGTGACGCCGAGAGAGTAGAAATCGCTGCGGTAGTCGATGGAACGGTTCATGCGCCGGGTTTGTTCGGGGGACATATATGCCAGGGTTCCTTCTAGGCGATCGGAATTTTTTGAGTGTGTTTGTTCTTTTCTCAACCGCGAAGCGATGCTAAAATCAGCAAGTTTTACTTGCTTTGTTTGGGGATTTATGATAATATTATCCGGTTTAATGTCTTTATGTATGATTTGATTTTGATGCAGCAATACTAAAGCTTTTGCCAAGGATACGGCTATGTTTAAAAAATCGGCAATCGATAATTGGTAATGCGTGGCATTCGCCTCTAGATTGTCGGTTTCGGGCTCGGCTAATTCTGGTTGATGTTCTAAGTTTTCGATCCAATATTTCAGGGATACCCCTCCGATATCTTCTAATACTAACACTAAGCAAAAAGGATGGATTTCGAGTCGATAGACTTTGATGACATACTCTGAGTCGATATGTTTTGTGATTTGATATTCGTGTTTTAAACTGGCGCTCTGTTCTAGGGTCGGGCAGTCGGTGTTTAAGACTTTGAGAATGACTAATTGTTTTTCTGCTGTCGATATGGCTCGATAAATAACTGTGTTAGTTCCTTGGTGAATCAGCTCTTGTAAGTTGTAACCAGAAATCCCTGAAGCTGGCAGCATAGTAGATTTTCCCAGTTGATTATAAATCAATGCCGAATTAATTAGAGAATGGCACATATGGAACCCCAATGAATGGCGGGCGATCGCTACTTTACAAAGCCGCAGGTTGCAGCGATGTATCGAACGATCGCACAATCTTAAAATTACTTACGTATTTAGCAGGTGTTTGTTTTAAGAGGTCTAGCGACCTAGAAATTGCAACTCTTAATTTTTTTATGGTGGAAGTGTTACAGCCTTTAAATGAAATCATACAGCATCCCACCATCATTGTAAATGACTTTATTAAATTTTAATAATAAAAGTTAGGGCGTAGATAAATAGCTGCTCGCGGGGCGTTGGGGAAAGCAATTGCAGGATTGGGAGATTTCTGGATATAACAAAGAATCACAGAAACACTTGGTTTTTACACTTGCACAATCAATATGATTGTAGGTACACATTGTGGACATTACCGAGGACTTTAATATCATTTGAGCGTACAAGCTGTGGATATTACTTAGCTATAAACTATTTTTGTAGGCAGTTAGTAATGTAGATCAAAAAAACTTGCGTAAAAACTCGGTTTTTAAAGAAAATATTGGTTCGCTGGCTGGAATAAAGTTAAGAAGTTTTCAAAGCAGAACTCGCCTCCGCTGCTATACCCCAATACCGTTTACTTAAGACCGCCCTGGGGGTAAAACCTATGAAAAATAGATACGGAGATTGCTTCGTTCCTATCGAAGGACCATCTTAAGTAAACCGTATTGTGCTATACCTCCTCTCACCCCGCGAGATAGCTTTTACAGGTGATGCGACCCGGCGGTGTTGGGCCTTAGGATCGAAAGTATCAAAGCAGATTCAGGACGTGCTTGCGTCTTAAACCCGGCTTTTAGGCAAAATAAAGGGTTGGGCGGCAGAGCACTACCGGGATATTGGGAGCGTTAAGTCGGAAGGGCCACAAGTCTGGAGAGGGCTTGCAGTCGATCGAATCTGTTGAGACACGGGCGGGCGTCAGTGTTGATTCGTGAAAAGTTGAGGATGCCCATATTTCGCCCGGAAAAACTTTTTTGCGATCGGAATACTCAAACCTAGAGGAAAATCAATATGTCATTTACAACCAAGATGAAATCTACCCAACAAGCTATTACTAAGCCACAACTGCAATTAGGTTCTCAAGGTCAAGCGGTATTGGAACTCGAACAAATGTTAACCAAGTTGCGGGTTTACCGGCAGCCTGTAAAAGGAATTTTTAACTCATCAGTTGAATTTGCTGTGAAACTGTTTCAGTATCGGGTTTTCTTGTCGCCGGACGGCATTGTCGGGCCGCTGACTTGGCAGGCCCTTTATACTGAAGCTCCTGTGAATATGCCGGTACTTAAATTCGGCAGTTCTGGGGAAGCAGTCACTACTGTTCAAGAAGTTCTGACCATTTCCCAGCACTATCGGGGCTCTATTGACGGTCAATTTGCCACTTTGACTGATCGGGCTGTTAGCGCATTTCAAAAAAGCTTTGGGATCGAGGCCGACGGGATTGTCAACCAAGAAACTTGGACTGCTTTGAGTCAAATTCCGCGCGGCTATGACCCTAATTGGTTCTTGACTTAGGGTTAGGTGCTGCTCGGTAATATATGGGCAGATTTGTGCGATCGCGTGTGAGGAATTGGGCAATGTGCGATGCTTTGGGTGCCCGACCAGTACCCGAAGCATTACATTTTTTTGAGATATTTTTTCGGGATTTGTGCAGAGAGAGTTCTGTTTTATAACTTTGGTAAAAATTACAAATTATCAATTATTAATTACTAATTCCTAATTATCAGAAAAGATCGATCGCCCAAAAACTGTTAACTTTCCTTACAATTTCGATAACAGGGTACAGTGGCGATGATAGGATGCCGTAAAAATCCTTTGGATATATCTATGGCAGAAGAACTGACTGGACAACCCCCCATCTTCGGCGGCAGCACCGGCGGCTTGCTGACCAAGGCGCTAGTTGAAGAGAAGTATGCTATCACTTGGACTAGCCCCAAGGAACAAGTGTTTGAAATGCCTACAGGTGGCGCTGCGATTATGCGTCAAGGCGACAACTTGCTGTATCTGCCCCGGAAGGAGCAGTGTATCGCTTTGGGCGGCCAGCAACTGCGGGCGAAATTCAAAATCTCGAACTACAAAATCTACCGCGTTTTTCCTGACGGTTCTACTGAGTACCTGCATCCCAAGGATGGCGTGTTCCCTGAGAAGGTGAACGAAGGTCGTGTTGCTAATGGTAGTGTCCCTCGCAATATTGGCAGCAATCCCAATCCGATCAAGGTGAAGTTCACAGGTAAGAAGACCTACGATCCTTAAGCGATCGATCTATTGCTGAGCAAAACATAAGTAATATTGCTTATTTGGGACTCAGTTAAGACTGATCCCCCTAGCCCCCCTGATAGTCGGTGGGGACATGAGCATTCTCTTTCGTCTCCTTCTTAAAAGGGGGGACAAGAGCATTCTCTTTCCTCCCCCGACTATCCGGGGGATTGAGGGGGATCTGGCCTCGGAGAAAAGCGAGATTTATCAAGGGTTTTAGGGTTAAGTTGACAGGAATGGGCAGCGCCCAGCTTCTACTGCAAATATCAAATCTAATTAATAGTTAATCCTTAAATTAAAAATGAATGTCGCAATCAGGCGATCGCAGATTTCTGATATCGATGTTTGCGCTCGCATTAATTATGAAGCTTTTAAAGATATTTCCGATCGCCACTGCTTCCCTCACACAGATTTTCTAACGGTAGAGTTGGCGGCCGAAATTACTCGGTTTTGGATCGAAAGTCCGTCATATTTTGGCGTTGTAGCCGAGAATGACGGTGCGGTTGTCGGCTGCGGTTTTATGGATGAACGCAACCCGATTCGCGGTATTGGGCCAGTCAGTGTCGATCGGGCTTTTCAAGGCCGCGGCGCAGGGCGACAAATCATGAAAGCCTTGCTGGAACGGGGACAGGATGCTGTAGGCATCCGTTTGGTGCAAGAATCTTTCAACATGGCCTCGCTGTCGCTGTACGCTTCTCTGGGTTTTGAGGTGAAGGAACCTTTCGTGTTAATGGAGGGGAAGTTTCGCAGCGTGCCGCAGTATGGGTTTGAGGTGCGGCCGATGGCTGGCGAGAATGTGGGCGAATGCGCGGCTTTGTGCGAAAAAGTCTGTGGGTGCGATCGAACTTCCGAGATTGAATACGCCCTAAATAATTATTGTCCGTTAGTTGCGTACCAGCAAGGTCGGATTGTGGCTTATACTTGTGCGATATCTGCTTTGGGTCACAGCGTCGCCGAAACCGAGGCAGATATGCAGGTTTTGCTCTTGGGGGCTGCTGCGTACAGTTCCGAAGATGTGCTAGCTTTTCACTTGCCGCTGAGGTATGGAAGTTTGTTTCGCTGGTGTTTGCAACAAGGGCTGCGCGCCGTCAAGCCGATGGCGGTGATGGCTGTTGGCGAGTACCAATCGCCGGAGGGCTGTTGGTTTCCGTCTTTTGTTTATTGATTGTAATTAAAGTTAGTATAGCAACCGCCATTCAAGGTATTGACATAAAGCACCTCATGAAGAGACCCCTGAGATCCCCAAGCGATCGCTCTCCAATTTGATTCCTGTCAACTGTCAACTGTCAACTGTCAACTGTCAACTGTCAACTGCTATATATGATATTTCCCGATTTCTCACAATTTTCGGAACTGGCGAAACAAGGCAATTTTGTACCCGTATATCAAGAATGGGTGGCTGATTTGGATACGCCTGTGTCTGCGTGGTATCGGGTTTGCGCCGGTCAACCTTACAGTTTTCTGCTGGAGTCGGTGGAAGGTGGGGAAAAACTCGGGCGTTATAGTTTGTTAGGGTGCGATCCGCTGTGGATTTTGGAGGCTAGGGGCGATCGCACAACTCAAGTTTACCGCGACGGTTCCGAAAAAGTATTTACGGGCGATCCGTTTGAGGCTTTAACCGAGTGTTTGCAGCCTTACAAACCAGTGAAATTGCCGCAGTTACCGCCGGGAATTGGCGGGTTGTTCGGTTTTTGGGGTTACGAGTTAATTAAGTGGATTGAACCGCGAGTTCCAGTGCATCCGGCGGGCGAGAATGATTTGCCGGATGGGTTGTGGATGCAGGTTGATAATTTGCTGATTTTCGACCAGGTGAAACGGAAAATTTGGGCCGTCGCCTATGCGGATTTGCGCGAGACAGGCGTTGATTTGGCCGAGGCCTATGGGGCAGCGTGCGATCGGGTTTCTCAGTTAGTAAATAAGCTGAAATCGCCACTTTCACAACAATCTACTCTCCTAGAATGGACTCCGCCGAGTTACGGGCAAGATGCAAGTTCCACAACTGAAAATACAGAATTAGCTTACAGCAGCAATACCACCCGCGACAAGTATTGTGAAAATGTATTGAAAGCCAAGGATTATATCAAAGCGGGAGATATTTTTCAGGTAGTGATTTCGCAGCGGCTGGAAGCAGAATACACGGGCGATCCTTTTGCACTTTACCGCTCTTTGCGCCTGATCAATCCTTCTCCGTACATGGCTTATTTTAATTTTGGAGATTGGCAGATTATCGGTTCCAGTCCAGAAGTGATGGTGAAGGCAGAAAATACTGTTGACGGCAAAAGGATTGCAACTTTGCGGCCGATTGCCGGTACGCGCCGCCGGGGTCAAACTCCTCAACAAGACGATGCTTTGGCTGCTGAATTACTGCAAGATCCGAAGGAAATTGCGGAACACGTGATGTTAGTTGATTTGGGCAGAAACGATTTAGGCAGAGTTTGCCGCAGCGGTACTGTAAAAGTTGACGAATTAATGAAAATTGAGCGTTATTCTCATGTGATGCACATTGTTAGCAATGTAATCGGAGAATTGGCTGAAGATAAGACGGCTTGGGATTTGTTGAAAGCTGGTTTTCCTGCTGGTACGGTTAGCGGTGCTCCGAAGATTCGGGCGATGGAAATTGTGCACGAGTTGGAAGGTTGCCGTCGCGGCCCGTATTCTGGGGTTTACGGGTTTTATGATTTTGAGGGACAGTTGAATAGTGCGATTACAATTCGCACTATGGTTGTTCAATCGCAGGGCGGTGACAAACATTCGGTTTCTGTGCAAGCCGGTGCTGGTTTGGTGGCCGATTCTAACCCGGATATGGAGTATGAAGAAACTCTCAATAAAGCCCGGGGTATGTTGCAGGCTATTCGCTGTTTGAAGTAGCGAGTCTGGGTCAAAAATCTTGTCGATGTCGATAAGAGTCGGCGATTGAAATCGCGTCTACACAAACAATGTCCGCCTCCGCGGACAAAGAGAAGATAACGTAATTTTAACCGTCTGGTATTCAACCCGCGGAGGCGGGTTTTGTCTGTATAGACGCGATTTCAATCGCCCGGTCTTCTAATCTTAAAAGAGGGAAAGCGGAGGCGGGTTTTGTCTGTATAGACGCGATTTCAATCGCCCGGTCTTCTAATCTTAAAGGAGGGAAATATGAATTTTTATATCGTTGACGTGTTTGCCGAGTCAAAATATGCTGGCAATCAGCTAGCTGTCTTTTGCGGCGCGGGAGTTGCGGAACTCTCAGAGGCCGAAATGCTGCTGATAGCGAAGGAAATCAATTATTCGGAAACTACGTTTATTCCATCAAACCAGCCGGAAAACGGCGGCTATGACGTGCGTATCTTCACGCCCAAGAAGGAATTACCGTTTGCCGGTCATCCGACGCTGGGGACGGCGTTTGTGCTACAACAACAGATAATTGGCCAAAAGGTCGATCGAGTAATTCTCAATTTAGCCGTGGGTCAAATTCCTGTCACCTTTAATTATCGCAACGAATCCGCAGATATTTTGTGGATGCGACAAAACCCACCAACATTCGGTCAAGTTTTGCCAACCGAAACTCTCGCCAGCGTCCTAAATTTACAACCCGATGAGATTGAGACAAACTTCCCAATTCAAGAAGTTTCTACCGGAGTACCGTTTATAATTGTCCCGTTAAAAACCCTCGCAGCCGTCAAAAAAGCTCAAGTCAACTTAGATAAATATTTTGAATTAATTAATACCACAGAAGCCAAAGAAATTTTGATATTCTGCCCAGAAACTTACAGCGACATTAATGATTTAAACGTCCGAGTTTTCGCCCATTCCTTAGGAATCCCCGAAGATCCGGCGACGGGCAGTGCCAATGGCTGTTTGGCTGGATATTTGGTAGAATATACTTATTGCGGGGAATCAAAGATTGATGTGAGAGTCGAACAGGGTTATGAAATTGGTAGACCTTCGTTGCTGTTGTTGAAAGCTCAAAAAAATCAGGAAGAAATAGAAGTTTTGGTGGGAGGTAAAGTGGTGATGGTGGCGAAAGGAGAATTTGTTTAAAACATTCAAATATAGCTTCCTATATAGGTTCGTAGTGAGGACTTTAGTCCTTATTTGTTGCGGACTAAAGTCCTCACTACAAACCTATTTTATTATAAACCCGCCCCGGTCTTCACTCTAGAAAACTTAATATTCCGCTCAAATTGTGAGATAGTACACATATAGAAGGATTGACTCACATGATGGTAAGTTCACTCATCGAATCCAGGGAAATTCAAGTTATTGAATCTCCCAGAATTTCCCTAGAAGAATGGATGGAAAACCCGCCTGACAGCACAGAATGGATCGATGGAGAATTAGTAGAAAAAAACGGCATGACAGCAAAAACTGGTCGGATTCAATCTCGGCTATCCCGCTACTGGGGAAATTACGCAATTTCCAGCGGACAAGGTGGAGAAGTTTACACAGAAACAGGTTGCCGTACAGTAGAGAGAGGTCGCTGTCCTGATGTTTCTTACTTGACACCAGAATTAGTCGCCCAATTTAATGATTTTACCATACTTCCTCAAAGTTTCCCGTTGATTGCTGAAATTATTTCTCCTACTGATAAAGCGGAAGAAGTATTTGCCAAAACCAATGAATACCTGCAATCGGGCTGTCAAGAAATATGGCTGGTACTTCCTGAGAGTCAGTGGATTGTTGTTGTTACTCAACAGCAGAGACTTTTATTTACCATAGGTGAAGTCGTCAGCACTCAAATAGTTTTGCCAGGTTTTAGTATTGCCGTCGATGAGTTGCTAGCGTAAAAAATGGGTTCAATTTAATTATTCCTAATCAAAATGGGTTAATATGAGGTAGCTCATATTCATTGCTCTGCGTTACTGGCATAGTGAAAGCATCATCTTTCTGAGAGACTTTCCAATGCTATCAACATTTTCGCGCACTTTAAATTTATCCTCTGATGCTTCCGAAGCCCTGCTTGCACTTCCATTAACCAGCTTGCTGGATTCACCGGAATTCAATCAACTCTTGGGAAGTCTGGATACTGCTTTGCTTAAAGAAAGTTTGCCTACTGCTGGGGCTATATTATCCCAAAAACTCCCAGCTTTTTATGATTGGTTGCAAACAGAATTGGGAATTAAAAATGTCCCAGATAGTCCAGATCATGCTACAAAATGGGTAGTCGGTTTTCTGAAGAATCAAGAGAGTTTAACTGATTTAGTTGAGATGCACAAATCGATTCCAAGACTTGCATTAGATCGATCGATTCCTCGGTTAGTTAGCGCCTTTGATGGGGTTCAACCCACCGCCGTCAAGGAAGAGTGGGAAAAAGCGATCGCAGCGCTTTGTCTGGTACTCGCCGTCGCAGCGCGGGAAAATCAGTCACCGGGCGCATCGAAGGCTTTGGTAGGGGTTTAGGTGAAGCGGCTTTTTCGGAAAATTTGCAGTTGCGCGCGATCGATCTCAACGACTACCGGCTTTTTCTTGTTGAGGACGATCGCATTATGCCGATTTAACAACAGCAACTGAGCCAACATTACCACCAGGACTCGCCTTTTGCGAAACTTGCCTTCAAAACGGGCCATTCGGACGATCGCCTCTTCGATTTTATACCACCAGTTTTTCCCTTTCTGGGAAATCACAAAAATCGTTCCCGGTATGTAATCGCCTCCATTTGCCCAGAAAGCATACCTTTCGCCTAAAGTAAAGTAGTGAAAAACATTGTTAGCGGTGCAAGTTTCAGCTAACTTTTCCGCAACGCCCAAAGAATTAAACGTTACAGTCGATCGAATATAATCCGGGTATTTTGCTACAATTTGCTGAGCAACTTTGCCGCCCAAACTTTCTCCGATGACATCCGCCGGATTTCCGCTGCGAAATTGCTGTTTAAGCCAATCTATAGCGCCTACAGTTTCCGCCGCTTTTAACTGGCGTTGTACTTTGGCCATAAATACATCGGGTGTATCTTCCAAAACGCGATCGAAAGGATACCACGAACCGTATCCGCGAATCACGAGCACGGGCGGATTATTCCCAGAAACCGGAAGGCGACTTTCAGCATAAAAACCAGTGCGCGAGTCTTCAAACACTTTTTCTATGGTATAATTTCCATCAACAACTTGCCCCTCTGCGTGCCGAACATAAATTGACGGATTGCTGGGATCCTCAGTATCGTGGAGTTGGGGTTTGGCAAACTTTTCGTAGAGGGAATCTAGCAAGTGCCTTCCTGTAGGGCGATCGACAAAATCCAATTTTATTGATCCATACTAAATTAAAAACAATCTAAAAAAGGTTCGTAGTGAGGACTTTAGTCCTCAGGAAAAGAATGACTAAAGTCCTCACTACTAATACCAATTTAATGTGAAGTTGCACATATCTCGATCCCCCTAAATCCCCCTTAAGAAGGGGGACTTTGATCGGAATCTTGTCCCCCCCTTATTAAGGGGGGCTAGGGGGGATCGGATTCTATGCAACCTCATAAAAAATTGGTATAACCTTGTGCAATTCTTACAAAACTCGCAACGTGCTCGCAATACTATCGACTGCTTCCATCGCGCGAATTTCATCGAGTGCTTGTTGGAAATTACCTTCCCGAACATCGTGAGTCACGACAACAATTTCTGCTAAATCGCCGTGAATTCCCGTCTGCACAATGGACTCCAAACTAACTTGGTGGTTGCCGAAACAAGTGCCAAGTTTGCCAATTACCCCCGGAGTATCCCGCGTCAGAAAACGCGCGTAAAAGCGAGTCACAAGTTCCTGCATTTCTGCTATTTTGCAGTAGTGTTGGTGAGTGCAACTCAGCAAAGGATGGGGAATCGGCACAGTTTCGGTTTTCAGGATAGCAGCCACATTCAAAATGTCGGATACTACCGCGCTGGCTGTGGGCCCAGCCCCCGCACCGCGCCCGTAGAGCATCAATTGCCCGATCGCATCTCCTTCAACTAAAATTGCATTGTAAACGCCGTTCACACTAGCCAGCGGATGAGCTTTCGGCACAAAAGTAGGATGCACCCGAATCGAGAGGAGTTCCCCTTCTGCATCCCCATTATGTTCGGAAATTTTGCTAGTTTCTTGAGCAATAGCCAGCAATTTGATCGTAAATCCCAGCTTGTCGGCGTAGTCAATATCAGCCGCGCTAACTTGCCTGATACCTTCGCAGTGAATATCTGCTAAATTGATGCGTCCGCCAAAAGCTAACGAAGCTAAAATAGCAATTTTATCAGCAGCATCCCATCCATCCACATCTGCTGTAGGGTCAGCTTCAGCATAACCTAATTGCTGAGCGTCCGCGAGGACTTCGGCAAAGTCTGCACCTTCTGTCTGCATCCGCGTCAGGATGTAATTAGTTGTGCCGTTAACGATGCCGGTGACACTTTTGATGCGGTTTGCACCTAAAGATTGTTTGAGGGTTTGAATGACCGGAATGCCGCCGCCCACCGCAGCTTCTAGCATTACATAAACGCCTTTTGCATTAGCAGCGTCGAAGATTTCATTACCGTAGCGGGCGATAACTGCTTTGTTGGCGGTGACTACGTGCTTCCCGTTGTCGATCGCTTTCAGAATGAGCGATCGCGCCGGTTCCAATCCGCCAATCAGTTCTACTACAATATCAATTTCCGGGTCAGTCGCGATCGCCTCTAGGTCAGTTGTCAGCACATTTTCTGGCAATTGTAAAGACCGAGTTCGAGAAATATCGCGCACTCCCACCCGATAGATTTCCAATTCCTGCAACAGCGGATGGCGCCCATCTGGGGAGAGCAAAATCTCTGCTGTTCCCGCGCCAACCGTACCCAAACCTAGCAAACCAATTTTGAAAGCCACGACTTTGACCCGTAGAAAATCACTTAATCTACAATCATTGTATGATAACCAGGCATTCATAGAATACCCACAGGCTCGACTTCTTTAAAAAATCAGACTCTATATCAGATCGCGTCCAATCAATCATTCCTAATAAAAACGGTTCGTAGTGAGGAATTTAGTCCTTTAATTATGAGGACTAAAGTCCTCACTACGAACCAATATGATTGTGATTGCTATCTTCAGAAAAGAGCTGACCAATTAATCCAGACGTTACATCAGACTTTGCATTGCAATTTAAAGTGCTGTATCCAGGTCTACCTCCAATTCTCGAAGCCACTGTTTCAATCTTTCTACGTGCTGCCTTTCTGCATTAACTTGCTGTTCTAGTTGCTGATTTTGCTGTTCGAGTTGCTGTAGATGTGCTTCTTCTGCTCGAATTAAATCTTCTACTATAGCAATCTTTGCAGGAGTCGTAATTTTTTTACCCCACCCCAACCCTCAGAGCGAGTTCGGGGAGGGAGTAAGAAATTTACAAATGATTTAGGATTGCTATAGACCAATACGGTTTACTTAAGATGCTACTTCGAGAGGAACGAAGCAATCTCCGTATCTATTTTTCATAGGTTTTACCCCCAGGGCGGTCTTAAGTAAACGGTATTGTGCTATGGACGAGATGGAATTAGTAGAAGAATTCAACTTTCATAGTAGGAATAAGAACCCAAGAACTTCTGAACCCAGGACAAGTCATGAAAGCAATGATTTTGAATAAATTAGGATTTTTAAGTGCACCATTATACATATTCGATAAATTTTTAGTAGGAAAAGCAACATCACATCTAATCGGAAAGAGAATATTGCCCGAACATCTAAGGAATGAAAATTTAATAACCTAGGCGACTATCCCCCCTTCGTCCTTACTGGAACAAAAATCGGGAAGCAAAGTTGCTTAAGTTATTCAGTTTTCATGCCCCAAACAGCGACGCACCAGACAATTCATAACGGGGATGAATAACCAGAATTTGGTATGAAACGATAGTTAAGCAAACAAGACAAACAGTTGTTTTGTTTACGAGTCTGCTCGCTATGGCTGGTGCGTCGCTGTCAGATTTTGGGTTTGTATTGAGGGATTTTTCTTTCTTCGACGCACCCTACGGCTATCTTCTACCTTCTACCTTCTACCTTCTACCTTCTACCTTCCATCCGTTACACAATCCGTTGCCGAACTTCCTTCATTAAAAAACCCGACACTGACAACATATTTAAACTTGTCAGTATCGGGTACAAAATCAACAAATTACCAACAAAAATTTAGGACTTTTTGCCAAAAACTTGTTCTTTCAAAGCTTGAATTTCTTGACCTAATTGTTGGCGGTTGGAAGAGCGGAGCAAATAGCGGTAGATAAACCAGGCGCTGTATCCGATACCAATTAGCTCGAATGTGGGTGCTAGCAGGGGGATGTCGTTGAGTTCGTCTACAATGCCCAAAAGCACTTTCAAAGAAACAATCGAGGCTAATATGACACCGACAACTGTCAAGGGACTTTTGTACTGCTCGTAAAAGCTGCCGATGTAAGCAGGAAACTCCGACAAAATTGAAATAATTTGTTCTTTGATCTGCTGTGTCTGATTTGGTTCTTCGGTAATGATGACTTTTGTGCTACCGCTCGAACTGTCTGCTTCATTTTCAGCAGGAATTTCGGTGATGATAACGGTTGTTTCTGGTTCGTTTGATGAAGTCATTTCTCCACTCGCAATAGTTTTTTGCTGATTGGCGGCAGGTATTTCAACTGCTGCTGCGGCTGTTTCAACTGCCGAAATATCGACTGCTGAAACCTCCGTTCCGACTGTTGAAACAGCCGGTGTTTCGACTGCTGTAACTTCCGCTGCTGGTTCAAGAGTCGGCGTTTCGACTGCTGTAACTTCCGCTGCTGGTTCAAGAGTCGGCGTTTCGACTGCTGTAACTTCCGCTGCTGGTTCCAGAGTCGGTGTTTCGACTGCTGTAACCTCTGCTGCTGGTTCTACCAAAGGCGTTTCGACTGTTTCAAGAGTCGGTGTTTCGACTGCTGTAACCTCTGCTGCTGATAGCTCAACCACCTGTGTTTCGACTGTTGAAACCTCGACTGCTGGCTGTTCCCGCTCGGAAATTTCGGCGGGAGTTTCGGCTTTGGGTTGTTCTAGGCTAGGAGTTTCGGCCGCAACACCAACTGCCGGCAAATTCAAGTTGCTAATGGCATCAAGCAAGCGGGTTTTAGCCGTCCCCCGCTGGTGAAGGATTACCCAAGATTCTATCAGGTCGGGGCCGTGCATTGCACCTGTCAGAGCGGCTCTGAGCGATCGCATAATCAGCCCTTTGTTAAGATTTTTCTCTTTACTGAGCTTTTTAGTGATTTTCTGAGCTTCTGCTGCTATTAGGGTGGGATGACTTTCCAGAGCTTCTTGAACTGCTTGTAAAGCCTGTGCAGCGCCTGATTGCTGCAACTGTGCGAGTGCTTCTTCTTCGTATTCCAAAGTTGGCAAGAAGAACAACTTGCACATACCGACAGCATCGGTTAAGCGAACGAGACTCGGGCCGATTAAAGCAGCTATTTGTTCGAGCCAAGGGCGATCGGCCTTAGAATCAAACTCATAACCGGCTTTCTGCCAATAAGGTATCAGCAAATCTGTCAATTGCGGCACAGGCATCTTGTGCAGGTATTGACCGTTAAGCCAATTGAGTTTATCCCAATCAAATTTTGCACCGGCTTTGTTGACTCGATCGAATGTAAAGACTGCCGCAGCTTCGGACAATGTAAATATTTCTTGCGTAGAATCCGGCGCAGTCCAACCCAGCAAAGTCATGTAATTGACTAAAGCTTCGGGGATATAACCCATATCTTTGAAGTCAGAAATCGAGGTAACGCCGTCGCGTTTAGAAAGTTTTTGCCCTTGCGCGTTTAAAATCAGCGGTGTGTGGGCAAATTCTGGGATTGTCGCGCCCAAAGCTTCGTAAAGCAATATTTGTTTCGGAGTATTGCCGATGTGATCTTCGCCGCGGATGACGTGGGTGATGGCCATGTCGATGTCGTCGGCGACTACGGCGAGGTTGTAGAGGGGCTGGCCGATGAGGCCGCCGCTGGATGCGCGGGCGATTACCATATCGCCGCCGAGGTCGCTACCTTTCCAGGTTACGGTGTCGCGCACCATGTCGTTCCACGCGATCGTGCGATCGTCCTCAATGATAAACCGAATCACAGCTTGCCGCCCTTCTGCTTCAAAAGCTGCGCGCTGTTCCTCCGTCAGGTGGCGGTGGCGGTTGTCGTAGCGGGGGGCCTGTTTGTTGGCTTTTTGTGCTTCCCGCATCTCGTCAAGTTCTGCTGACGTGGTGTAGCAGCGGTAAGCGAGTCCTTTGTCGAGAAGGGTTTGGACTGTTTGGCGGTAGATTTCCAGACGCTGGGACTGAAAACTCGGGCCTTCGTCCCAGTTCATACCCAGCCAGGTGAGTCCTTCGAGGATGTTGTCGGTGTATTCGCTTTTAGAACGTTCTACGTCTGTGTCTTCTACCCGCAGGATGAATGTTCCGCCTTGGTTGCGGGCAAACAGCCAGTTAAATACGGCGGTTCTGGCGGTACCGATGTGGAGGTTTCCGGTGGGACTGGGGGCTAGACGGACTCTGACGTTCATTTATCTTTTTGCTTTTAGATTGGGGGCAATTTACTGGTTGGGGGATTTGCTGTGGCTGTGACTACAAATTTTATTATATTTTGTTGCCGCCTTAAAAATTGTGTTTGCCAGTTGGTTTGCCTGGAATTGCTCGATAAATAGGCTAATTAGCGATCGGGCGAAAGTCTCGGGCTTTTTGAGCAGACGGCATCTTGACGATATTAGCATTGTCGGCGCCCAAGACTGGATTGACCTTTGGGCCTATTTTTTAAAGCAGGAATAACTGCGGCAGGGATGCGGTCGGCGCGATCGATAATTATTAATTCTTTTGACACTCCCCACCGATGAATCGGGGGGATTCTTCTCTCAAAGGCACTTAGGAATGAAAATTTAATAACTTACACGCTCGATGATTGTTGTGGGATGGGCGTCCCGCCCGTCCTTTCTGCACGGGCTCTCCCGCCCATCCCACAAATTTGCTTAAGTTATTTAATTTCTATTCCTTATCTAGCCCGATATTCCTATGGACTCCCGACAGTACGCCTCCCGAAGCAATTTGACTCACGGGCTGTCCAACCGCAAGGATACCTCGATTTCTAATCACCTGTGCTGCTGCTACATCTCTGTGGGTCGTATACCCACATTCAGGGCAAGAATGAACCCTGACATCTAGGCTTTTCTTACCAGTCAAGGTTCCACAATTAGGGCAGGTTTGACTGGTATAGTTCTTGTCTACTTGGGCAAAATACACCCCACGCTTCCAGCACACATGAGACAGGATGGAAAAAAATTGACCATAAGCTGCATCTAAAGTATGTTTACCAAACAACCCCTTAGCCCAAGCCTTAAAATTGATATTTTCAACAAATATCATGGACGCTTGGTCGCACAGCCGATGAGCTAATTTATAATGCCAATCCTTTCGAGTATCGCTAATTCTTTGATAAATTTGAGAAATTTTTCTTTGAAGCTTTAGCCAGTTATTAGACCCTTTTCTCTTATGCTTTAATCTTCGTTGCAGTAATTTCAACTCGCGGTGAAGTGCATTAAAGAATCTCGGTCGATTTACCAATTCTCCATCAGAGGTTGCCAAGTATTTATCTAGTCCGATATCCACACCTAGAGGATGTCCCGACGGGAGAATGTCCGGTATATTTACCGCTAACCGATAAGTCAGCATTACAAAATAACCAGAAGCCTTTTTAACTACTCTAATTTGCGCCAGGAGAAAACCCTCTGGTACAGGCCTAGACATCTTCAACCTGACCCAACCAATTTTTGGCAGATTAACCCGTCCATTCTCCACTGCTGCATCTTTGACAGCCGGAAACACAAACGAGCGCAGCCTTTTTTTAAAGCGTGGAAAACCATGTCCTCGATCCCACATTGCCACAAATGCCGATTCTAACACCTTTAATGTTTGCTGCAACACTTGCGAATGCGGAACCTTTAATTCGGAATAAATCTTCTTAGCTCTTGCTAGATTTTTACACTGACTAGCATAGGTAGGTCTAGGTGTGTCTGGTGAGATGATATATTCACCAACTATCGAACAAGCATTAACAGGAGACTTGCGAGAATTTACCCAATCCTTCCGTTCTCTCAAGGCATAGTTATATACCTGACGACAAACGTTTAACCAAGTCTCAAATATTTCGACTTGGTGTTTATTAGGTCGAAGTTTGTACTCGTGAGTTACTGTTAACATGAATCTATGATATCATTTTTTGATAAAATAAGCGTGCTAGTGTATAAATTTGACTGCGAGAAACAGCCTGGTAATCGTTTCTCTTGCGACTCAAGTCTGGGCCGCGTTCATCCCCATGCCTGAGCCTGAAGTCAGCGGCTTTCCGCTCGTCTTCAGGTAAAATGTTTGTGTGCGATCGCCATTAAAATAAATTTCCCTATGTCTACTGCTAAAACTGAATTTCCCGAATCTGTTGAAATTAAGCCATCTTGGCAGATTGAGCTTTTGTACGACGGTGAATGTCCGCTGTGCGTGCGGGAGGTCAATTTCTTGAAAAAGCGGGACGCGGGCCGAGGTTTGGTGTCGTTTGTGGATATTGCGGAGGATGACTACAACCCCCAAGCCCACGGCGGAATCGACTACGAAACGGCGATGGGCCGGATTCACGCGGTGTTACCCGACGGTACGGCAATTAAAAATGTTGAGGTATTTCGGCGGATCTACGAGATTTTGGGGATTGGTTGGGTCTATGCTGTGACTAAGTTGCCGATTGTTGGGGCGATCGCGAATTGGCTGTACGGAATTTGGGCTGATTGGCGGCTGCCTTTGACGGGAAGACCGGACTTAGCAAGTATTATGAGCGATCGAACTGCGCGGATCGAGTGCGAAATTGAAGGTCGCTGTCGGGCAAAGTTGGAATAGAGTTAAATTGAGTAAGTGCGATCGACCGATTTGCAGATTTCAACAGAAACAAACTGCAACTAAGATTAAAGATTGATTGCTACTAAAAGCAGGGGGAAAAATGGAAGACGCAGGATATACAGTCTTCATGGGCTTCGGTGGTCTTTGGGTACTCATGGGAATTGTCGCTGTGACTTTCCTGTTCAAATCGGACGGTCAAAAACTTAAGTTTGGTAAATGGGGACTGCTAGTGGCTATTCCGATCCTAGTGCCGATCGCCCTGGTTTTGACATATCAGATATTCCGACCCTTTATTATCCCACACCTTTGAGTCGATCGTCCGTGGGAGAAAGGAATTAGTTAAATTAAGTTAAGTATTATTCATTTTCGGGCGATCGCAACTGCTCCCTCACCCATACTCGCAAAGCGTCAATTATAGTCATATCATCCTCCGTCTCGGCCATCTGCAAAAATTGAGTGATTATTTCTGAAGAAACAATCGGAAAAGTGGCACTACATTCACAGATTACATATTCTCCGTTCTGAAATTGAAAAAATTGTACAGTCTCTCCGAGATATCTCCAAATTTCAGGAACTCCCAGGTTTTTGTAAATACTAAAGCGATTAGTAGATGGACTGGTAAGATCGACTTCAATGATTAAATCTGGTGGCGGGTCAATTGATAAGTTAATTTTTCTGCCACGAATGCGATCGACATTTTGGATATAAAAACAGGAATCTGGTTCGGCACCTTGTTTTAAATCTTCACGATTGAGAGTTGTCGAACCAAATCCCTTACGTTTCAACTTTAATTCATCGCTTAAAGTAGTCACAAACTGTTTTAGCAAACAATTAACAGTTTCATGCAAATCTGATGGCATGATAATTTCTAATACTTCTTGAAAATATGAAAACCGCGAAGACCTGTTGTCTCCAGCTTCTGCTAACAAGCTTTGGTAAGTCTGCCAACTGATACTAGATAGTACCACCCGTTGTGTGGTTTTTTCTGGAGAGGGATGAATGAGCGTCGCAGTCATGTTTGCCTCCTGCTTAATCCAGAAAAAAGTTTATTACAACCCTAAACTTTCGAGAGAACGGGACAGACGGGGCTCGAACCCGCAACTTCCGCCGTGACAGGGCGGTGCTCTAACCAATTGAACTACTGTCCCTCGTTTTGCCTTTGTTTCAGGCACAACTTCTATTATGCAGATAACTGCACCGTTTGTCAAGAGGTTTTTTGAACTTTTATTTGGAAGCCCAAAATTTGAGTCTCTTGCAGGGGACTGAAGTTGTTGTCGCTTACCAAAATCAGGCCTCTGGTACCATCGGCTAAATCGGGGCCAAATGTCAAGCCCTCAATGTTGTCTAGGGGAATTTTCAGAGTTTCCAAATCCAGCAGCAGCCGTTTTTGGGCGGGGGAAACCTCGCTGATACGGGTTTTGAGGCTTGGGAGTGCTTCAATGCGATCGGCTTTTTCCAAAGAAATCTCAAAAATTCTGATCGTCGTGCCGGTTTCCAGGGAGAAAGCGCGCTCTAAACTCAGCAAGCGCTTGTCGTCGATCGCCAATAAATCCACTAAACCGTTGCTAGTTAATTTTCCCACAGGATTGGCACCAGGGGGTAGCGGTTCCGTGATGTAGGCAAAGGAGGCATCTGGATTGCCACTCGCAGCATCGTACCGCAAAATCCGGCACGGGCTGCCTTTTTCTAGGGAAGTTACGGCGCCATCTTGAACTGTAGCGTTTTCGGTGGCGGTGAATAAGTATTTGCGATCGGCAGTTAGAGTCAAGTTTTCAAAGGCGAGATTGTTGCGGATGCCTTTAGTACCTTTGGCATCGGGCAAAAATAGGTCAGGAATTGGTAGCGTTTTGAGCAGTTTACCATCCAGGGAGAATTCTTTGATGAAAGGAGCGATTTGGCGATCGACATCTCCCTCAGAAGAAACAAACACGCTTTTGCCAGTAAAAGTTATCCCTTCGGGATCTAAACTGAATTCGGGAAAACTTTTACCGTTTTCATCTAATAAAGTCGTCACACCAGTAAATTCAATATTGTCTTTCTCCAGCTTACCAGATGCCAAGTTAATTTTCAGAGAATAGAAGCGCGCCGGAGCCTTGCTGCTGCGGTCATCAGAAATAGCATAATAAACTTGTTTCTCCGCATCATAGGTAATTCCCGAAAGTCCGCCAATTTCTGTCCCCCCAAAGGGAGAACCTGTTGGAAATATTGCCCTACCGATAAAATCTATTTTGGTAACAGCGAAAGATTGGGCCGAAAGATTGACAAAAATAGCAACAGTTGCTGCCATCAAAAAACAGGCAATAAATATAAGTATTTTCCCTAAATTGTGCATCTTACTATCTTCTTATCTTTCTTGCTTCGCGGCCTTTGCGTCTTCGCGGTTCGTTCAATCAGAAAATTACTGTTTCTGACTCAACAAAAAATTAGTCAACCAATCTTTAACGATGTAAGTAGCGCGACAGTCGTCCTCATTGTAGCGGACGATCGCCTCCAAGAGATCGCGATCGCCCGTTTTGAGCCAATCATCGTACCAACAGACACACTGAGCACCGTTAGCCTTAGCATCGCGCCAGTCAAAACCCAACCAGCGCGCAATGGGTTTGAGTGCGTAACTTTCCACCGGCATAATCGCTTGCTGCGTCACTTGCTTGTGAATATCCACAAACCTTTTCAGCACAGGCTTCCACAAGTAAGCTGGAGTGTTGTAAAGTTTAGCCAGTCGCTTAAAAGTCTTGACTTCGTAGTCACAAAAGTGGAAAATCGGAGCAATGGGATAAGCCCACATTAGTTCTAAAAATTGCTCCCAGATTGCACCTTCCTCAGCCGGTGATTCTGCAAGGAAGCCGTGGAATTTTTCAGTGTTGTTGTACCTGTCAACAACTAATACTCCGTGGAGATAATCTAAATTTAACTCCGGTTCGGCTTCGATGTCAAAGTAGAGTTCGATTGGGGCGATCGGCAAAAAGACAGATTGTGAATAAGGAATTGGTTTTTTGCGGAGAATCGGCGCAGGTATAGAAGGTGCAGCAGATTTATTTTCTGTAATCTTTACGGACTCAATTTTAGCTATTACTAAACTATTCCCTGCAACTTCTGGTATTCTGATAAACTGATTAACCGCTGTCGTTGCCGAACCTCTATCTTTAACATCCGTTAAATTCGTTACATAATCCGCTGCCGAACTTCCTTCTTTGACATCCGTTAAATCCGTTACAAAATCCGTTGCCGAACTTCCTGCTTCTCGCACAAACGGTTGATTTAACAAAGTCGATCGCGCTTGTTGCACCACATCGACAGCCACTCCCGCCACAAACTCAGGATAACTCGCTAATAAATCGGAATTAGCATTAGCCAAAGATGCTAAATCAGTCAATCCTAGAACTTTTAATATAGCATATCGCTTAGCCGTAACTCCCGGCAATAGCGAAAGATGTTTAATCGATTCGGCTTCCTCGTGACAAGCCGTATACCAACCGCAAAGAGTACACTTTTGCCGAGAAATGAAAACCTCCGGTTTCTGCCGATTTTCTAACATCTCAATGCACTCATCCAAAATCTGGAACATTTGAGGCATTCGCTGGTAGAGATTCACCGCCCAAAGCCCTTTTGTCCGCAGCATCAGCCACGCAGTTTCGGGCATTGTTCCCTGCATGGAAGCTAAGACTTTCGCATGAAAAGCAGCAATAATTTGATAGTCTAGTTTTGGTTTTTTACTTAACCACATATCGGCTGTCGCATAACTCCAATTACCAAAATTGGAATCTCCAGGCTGTTTGATTAATAAGTGCGGGCGACTGACGAGAGTGATTTCGGAAGAGTGCAGGATTGAGGAGGAAAGATGCACTGAAGTTTCGGGAATCTCGCCAATGTCTGGCAAATATTGACCGTCAATCCCTGATATAGAAGCTGTTTCACCATTGGTTTTACCTAATTCATCTTGGCAAAGGACTCCTCGATAAATGCGATCGACTCCTTGCTGCATTAAACTCAAAGTAGCCGCCGCACCAGCCGCCCAATCCCCTCTAGGATAATATGGTTGTTCGTAGGTTTCGGATTCTAAAGTTTGCTGCTGGTATGTCGAGCTATCTCGCATCAATTTTAGCAAAAAGTCACTTGGTGGATCTTGTTGTTTCCAATCTCCCAATATATCTAAAAATGCTCGGAGATTACATCGTTGATAGGAAAGTAGTAGTTTGTCAGTTATTAACATTTAGTGTTTACAGAAGGTTCGTCAACGGATTGTGTCACGGATGTCACGGATGTAAAAGATAGAAGGTTTGGCAATCGATTGATTATATAACGGATGTAACAGATGTCATGGATGTAAAAGATAGAAGTAAGAAGGCTTTTTGAGAGAAGTTTTTGACATTAATATTTATTCAATCTGTCATGCCGCACACACAGTCCATATATAGTATTTTGTAGAGGCAATCCCCGTAGTTGCGTATTCCT
Organism: Microcoleus sp. PH2017_09_SFU_O_A; assembly: GCF_020738625.1. Taxonomy (NCBI): domain Bacteria; kingdom Bacillati; phylum Cyanobacteriota; class Cyanophyceae; order Oscillatoriales; family Microcoleaceae; genus Microcoleus; species Microcoleus sp. PH2017_09_SFU_O_A. The sequence continues at coordinate 18,409 of NZ_JAEQCF010000038.1, read as the reverse complement.
AGGGTTATTGTGTAAGTTCTATCAATATTAACGTTATCAATTAATTCCCCAGAAAAAATGACAAAGGACAAACACCGGCAACAATTTCCAGCTTTGGCCAATAAAGCTTATTTTAACTACGGCGGACAAGGGCCGTTGCCTGAGACTGCTTTAGAGGCGATTTATGAGGCCTATAAGCGGGTGCAGCTTGGGGGGCCGTTTTCGGGGGAAATCGGTGCTTGGGTGGCTCAGGAGGCGATGCTGACGCGACGTGCGATCGCAAACGAGTTAGCTGTCCCTCCCGAAACGATCGCCCTGACTGAAGATGTCACCGTCGGCTGCAATATTGCTCTGTGGGGCATTGATTGGCATCCTGGCGACCATTTATTGCTTTCTGACGGAGAACACCCTGGCATTGTAGCTAGTGTAATGGAATTGCAGCGCCGTTTCAACCTTGAGGTTTCGATTTGTCCGCTAGTGGCTACTTTGAATCAGGGCGATGCGGTGGCGGTAATTGCTAATTATTTGCAGCCGAATACTCGTTTGTTGGTAATCAGTCACATCTTGTGGAATACTGGCCAAGTTTTGCCTCTGACTGAGATTGTGAAAGTGTGCCATGAAGGCTATGAACCCCCCCTAACCCCCCCTTGCCAAGGGGGGGGACAAGAGGAATTTGCACTAATTTCATCGGGGGGACAAGAGGAATTGCTGGCTACAAAGAAGAAAGTCAGAGTATTAGTTGATGCGGCTCAATCTGTGGGAGTTTTGCCTTTGAATTTGATTGAGTCGGGAGTTGATTTTTATGCTTTCACGGGTCATAAATGGTGGTGTGGCCCGGAAGGTTTGGGTGGACTTTATGTGAGTGCAGAAGCTTTGGCAGATTTGCAGCCGGTGTTTATCGGTTGGCGGGGAATTGTGACGGATGCTAATGCTAAACCGATTGGCTTAAAACCGGGAGCTCAACGTTACGAAATTGCGACTTCGGCTTATCCTTTGTATGCGGGTTTGCGAAGTGCGATCGCCCTGCAACATGAATGGGGTACAATCGAGGAAAGGTATGCAGAAATCTGCCGTTTGAGCAAGTATCTCTGGGAACGTTTGTCGGAAATTAGCCATGTAGAATGTTTGCGGACTTCGGCACCGGAAGCGGGTTTGGTTTCGTTTCGATTGACTAACGGGATGCCGCATAAAAAGCTTGTCGATTTGTTGGAGAAGCAGGGAATTATGGTGCGGACAATTCTGAATCCTGATTGCGTGCGGGCTTGCGTTCACTATTTCACCACTGAGGCAGAGATTGATAAGTTGGTTGGGGAAATAGCCATTCAATTAGTATAGTCGAAGTGGGTTTATCTATAGTCCTGGACGCACGGGTAATCAGAAACCGGGTTTTTGCGAGAATACTCGGTTACAGTCGCAGAAACTGTGAAAAACCCGGTTTCTTTGGTCGGACTGCGTAAGTCCTGTCCTATTATTTTAAGCTAAAATTAATTACCCGTTGTTTTTTCGTTGGGTTTACGTTAGGATATAGTAAGGAGGTTAAACTATGCAGATTAAAAATAAAAAATTTAGGTTGCGAAGCGGTGCAAACTGGACATCCTTTGAGAAGTTTCGTTTGCAGGGCGCAGAAGCACTTAGTTCGATCGCCAATGGTGTCATTGCTACCCTCCAAACCAAAACAGGACAGTACCGGATTATTGAGGAAAATGACTTTCAAGCAATGTATGGACTAGCCCGTGATGTCGATCGCATGAGAGGAGGATTGCGTATCGTCATCTTGGCTGTGCGCGCAGCACAAAAACACCCCGATCCAGAGAATCTGAATCTACTTGCTGAAGCAGTTGCTATGCTGGGAGATTTGCCTGAGCTTCCTACCCGCAATAGCTTCGAGCGATTAGTTCCAGAGAATTTCGGCTTGGATGAGGATGATGAAGTGATGCTCGATCAAAAATGAAATTGATCGTCCTTTGCAATCTGAGAATGCGATCGATTTTGATGGAAGATTTTAGAGGGTGTGAGGGAAAGTGAGCGATTTTTCCGATGAGGAGATTTATCGAGAGATTGGTGCGATCGTCAGCCAGTACGATATCCTTAAATGTGACCTGTGTGCCCAAGCCGTGTTAAAATGGCTAGCAGAAAATGGAATTGCGGGTAAGTTACTCAAGCTCAAAACTAAGTATAGAGAAGAATTTATCTTAAGTACACGCTTAGAAATATCGGAAGGTACAAATGAGTCTATTACAACGAATGGAACTCACTACGGAGTTGAACTACGCGGGCTAGTTTTTGATAATTTGTCAACTGAGGGACTGTCTAGAGAAGATTGGGTGAATGATTTTTCCTGTCGCAGAGGAGAGTTTATAGTTGAAGAATTAGACAGTTTATAAAAGTGTTTATTGAAAAAAAAAGGAGACTATTGAGATGAGCGGACTTTTTGAGATGTTGAATAAAATTCATAAAAAACCAGGAATGTATATCGGACGGGCTTCTGCAAGCGATCTTTTTATGTTTATAGTCGGTTATAGAACGGCTAGAGAAGAGTTGGGATTTGAACCCACAGAAAAGGAAATGCAATTTTATGGCGATTTTCAACCCTGGTTGCAAAAGCGATATGAAGTATCAACATCAGGTTCATGGGCAAGAATAATCGAGTTTTATACTAACAATGAAGAACGAGCATTTTATCGTTTTTATGAGTTGCTTGATGAGTTTTTGCAGCGAGATAACCATTCAGAAGTAGCGCAAGTTAAGGAAAAAGTCGGTAATGTCAAAACTGCATAGTCAATTGTCAAATTTTGGCGCTCAATGCCGGATCGAAGAAACCTGGTTTTTTTCCCAAGTTTCGCACTGTCACCATAATTCGAGCGTGTCACCAAACTTCATTACCCACAGCAACTCCACTATCAATCTCATTATGAATGTTTTCAGGTGCGATCGGCTCAACCAACTCCTCAAGCGAATATCGCCGACGAGCGATCGGCTTCGATAATTTGCTCGGCGGCAATAGATGCGTCTATTTCCTGAGAGTGAGCTGCATAAAAAGCGAAAACTTCGTTAACTTGAGCTTCATTGTAGGGAGCGATTTTACTCTCGTTTGAGGCTCGTCACTTAGCGGTTTACCCCAAATTATTGAGCGGCTACAAAATGTAGGGCTATTACTATTGGCAATGCCAATCGGAAGATCGTATGCTAGACTGGATACAAACTACTACCAAACTGTAAATTATGGAACCTGTATCATTGACAGCTACAGCGCTTGCAACCTTGGTCATAACGAAAGCTGCTGAAAAGACAGGTGAAAAGATTGGGGAGAAGGCACTTGAGCAGGGTGGCAAGTTAGTGCGACTACTCAAGGAGCGCTTTCCAGCCACAGCAACTTCCATAGAACTAGCCGAACAACAGCCCTTAGATGGTGGGCAAGTAGTTCTTATTCAACAACAAGTAGAAGACGCGGCAAACGCAGATCCAGAAATTGCTCAAGCAGTTCAAGCCGTAGCAGGCGCTGTTCAGTCTCAAGCGACTAGCATCTATAATTTTGCAAAATTAGCAGAAAAAATTGGGATGGTTGTACAAGGAGGCACTGTTAATAATCCTTCCTTCAATTTCTGACTGACGTTTCCAGAACCGCTCGCAGAAATATCGAAAGAAGAGATAGTAAACTATGCGGCTAATGCTATCAAATGGTCTACCAACTATTACGAGAGTATGTGGGGTGGGAAGTATATCTCACTGCAAGGTTTGGTAGATCCAGTCACTTCTTTAGATCCTAAAATTACAAATAAGCTCAGTAACGATTCCTCAGTCTCTGTATCCATTGAAAAGCCAGTTTTTGATTTCATTAATGAATACCAAAAACTTTTAATACTTGGTGAAGCTGGATCTGGAAAGACCACTGTACTTTTGGAGCTTCTACGTCGGGAGTGTGGTTTGATTTTGGACTATCAGGCATTTTCATCAATTCCTGTATATGTTCCTTTGTCTTTGTTGAGTCAAAAAAATGATATCTTAGAACTTCTGGATGCAAGTCTTTCACAAAATGGTTTGTCTGTACCAAATAGTATCCTCTGTAAAATGCTGTCAAATGGACATTTCACTGTACTTTTGGATGGCATAAACGAAATTCCTTTGTTTCTACGAGAATCTGGTGTTGAGCGTAATATTTTAACGTTTATCCATAAATACCCAAAAAATAAATATTATCTTACGAGCAGAATTCATGATTTCCGAACAAAAATAAAAAAAGAAATTAGTTCAATTACTATACAATGTCTGACGGCAAAAAAACAAATAGTTTTTGTTCAAAATTATCTAGATAAAAAAGATACTAATAGATTTTTTGAAATAACAGGATTTAATTTAAAATCAGATTTTCAAAGCACAAATTCACCTATTAATATACTGCGAAATCCTTTACTTCTTTGGATGACAATTCAAATATTTAAGCAAACAAAAGAAAGAACCTATCTATCAAAAGGAGGTATATTTAAGAAATTTGTCGATCATGTTTTCCAAGACAGAGAGGATTGTAGACCTAACAAATACTGCATACAACTCAAAATCCAGCTTTTGGCAAGTCTTGCATTTGAAATGCTCAAGGATGGGTATATAGTGACTGCAACTTACGATTTTGTAATGTTTATATTTGCTACCTATGCAAAATCGCATAATCAGAATACAGAAAATATAAAATATTCATCACAAGAAATATTGGAAGAAATCCTTTTACATGGATTTTTACGTCAAGTAACCAGTCAAAAAATTGAGTGGAATCATCAAGCATTTCAAGAATATTTTGCAGCCGTTAAACTCACGCAAATTTTTGACTCAGGAGGTAATATATCACCCCAAATTAGTAATAACGAATGGAAAGAAGTTATTATCATAGCAGCAGATATTGTTAAAGAACCAGAAAAATTCATCAAAAATATAATGTATGGTTGGCTTGGTATCACTGGAATATTTACTATGCCAGGTCAACGAGACGTATTAGCTCGTGCAGCAATGTTAGCCAGTGAAGAACGCTATTCTAAAGAATTTAGACAACAAGTAATAGAAAATAACCATCGGCTGAATAAAAACTTGCAACAACGATTTGTTGATTTATGTGAAACAGATTTATTCATAGGTAATCGGCTAATAATTCTGATTGGTAAATATCTAATTCAGCTAGATAAATTTGAAAACATAAAAGCTTTTGGCATCTGGTTAGTAGGAATATCGAAGAATACAGAAATGGCTTCAGAACTTCTGATACATTTACAGGATAGACGATGCAATATCCGATGGATCACAGCAAAGTCCTTAAAACTTTTGAAGAGTTGCGAAGCAGTTGATGCTCTAATTCATTGCTTGAGAGATACGGATGGGGATGTGAGATGGATTTGCATGCGTGCATTAGCAGATATTGGAGACAAGAGGGCAGTTATGCCTTTGGTTGCATTTCTTGATCATGAACATCCTGTAACAAGAGCTGCTGCGGTTTGGGCACTAAGTGATATAGGAGCATCTGAAGCACTAAGCGCTCTTGAAGAAGCCAAGCAAAAACCAGCTAATGCAGTGATGCTTTGGTGGGGACAAGCATTGGACGAAGCTATTGAAAGTGCAATAGTACATATAAAAACAAAGAATACCATCAATAGTTTTTCGTATTATTTATTGTTTAGCCTCTCCTATTTAGGTTGATACACTTCGATTTTATAGCTAGTGTGAACACTCTAAGGATTTTTTTAAAAGATATATCTACAGTTTAGCGACTAAGCATATGTCTGGCAAGCATAGAAAATCTGATAAAAAAGCCGATCGCCCTTTCCCTAAAAACACCAAAGTGGGTAAATTAATCTCGATTTACCCACTCCCACAAAAAAAGAAACCGGGTTTTTACCGAATCTGTCGTCTTCAACGCAGTATTATCGCAAAAAACCCGGTTTCTAAGATCCTAATTAATGATTGTGCCCGTGGCCACCATGATTATGCCCATGATCGCCGTGAGAATGCCCATGATCCCCATGATTATGCCCATGATCCCCATGAGAATGCACGTGATCCCGAACCACCAAATTCGGATTAACCGCGATCGCACTTTCACTCAACAACGCTTCAATTTGAGGATTTGCCCACTCTGCCGCCATTTTCAGGAACTCAGGATGGTCGTTAACACAAGGCAATTTGCGGTAAGTAACTCCTTGACGTTGCTTCTGTAAACCCTCAATAATGTGGTCTACATCTAACAAAGTTTCGTGGTTTTCTGTCGCAAATCCGATCGGCATAAACACGATCGCAGTTGCACCCAAATCAATCAAATTCTTCGCAGCCAACGTCGCATCCGGCTGAGTCCATTCAATCAGCGGCGTGTCATGATTCAGCCAGCCCACCGAAATCAAAGGATAACGATACATCAAACGTTCCCGCACGCGATCGTACAAAGCTTGACTTTCCACAATCCCCGAAGTGAAGCCCTTCGCCTTGTGCGGACAACCGTGATTCATCAGCACAATCCCAATCTGAGAAGGCAAATGTGCTACAGCTAAATCGTTTTTAATTTCCTCTTCAACCAAATCCGCCATTAGCTGGATGTAAGCTGGTTCATCGTAAAAAGAAGGAATATAACGCTGTCCTGTTACCCAATGTTCTTTACCATCAAAGGTTTGTGCTAAAGCATTGTTTACCTGTTCCACAGCAATCCCGCTAGTGAAAACAGAATCAACAACCAACAGCGGATAAATCAGAATTTTGTCAAATCCTTCTGCTTTAATTTGCGGGATTACTTGTTCCGGCAAAAACGGCGCGCAAAAGTTAAAAGCTTTGAACACTTTTACTTTATCGCCCCATTTCTCCTGCAAATTCTGTTCAATCCCCGCCCGTTGTTGTTCAAAAATTGCATTGTGGGGCGACACGAATTTACCGTGTTGGTGACTCCACTCGTGCAAGTCAAAAATTGCCAAAATCTTCGCCAGTGGCGGATAAATCCAATTTGGTACTGGCGCAAACTTTGCCGTCAGTAAGTTTAAAGCTTGTTCGTTGTAATTCGCAAAATCGTCGTAGCTTTCGACTTCGCCGTAACCCATCAGCAAGACGGCTACGCGATCGCTGTTTGCCGGTGCGGCAGATGTTTTGAATTCAATTTTTTCTGGAGAAGCAACCACTTTGTATTCCTCAATTTTATTTATTCTAAGAGATCCAGACAGGATGAAGAGTGGATCTGAGATTTTTGATTGTTGGCGATCGCACGAGTTGCGCGCGCTGGGCTGATTCCCGGTTTCTGCACCGATAATTCCGGGCTAAACCTCTGATTTATCCTAGAAACCGGGTTGATGAGTGTCAGTCGTGAATCGGTTTTTTGGTTCCGACCCGAAACTCGTAGGGTGACTAGAACTAGAATCAGACTTTATTCAGCCTGACAGGGAATGGGGTTAGGGGGGATAAGTTTTATGTTTTCTTAAGACTCTTTCGCCTTGCCTCGGATTCCGCAGGTTTGCAGCGTTCCCAGCGTTTATTTTGGGGGGATATTCTTCAAACTTTGCGCTATCATGAGTTTAATATCCTATCCCCCCGTATGGCATATAATTAGTTATGGTGTACAATAAAGTAAAGTTATGTTAAGCTCTTGATTAATTTTATTGAAGCACAATGAGACTGGTAATTTGCCCCGGAATCCACGACCCAAAACTCACTGATTGTTTCCTAGAGGGACTTTCGGAAGTTTGGGGAAACGTAGAACCTCGGCAAAATATCCAAAGATCTTACTCTGTTAAGATTTTCCCAGCTCATAAACAGCCACCTTTTTCAGCCCTTGACATATTCCACTTTTTGTGCAGTCAAGAGTTGACAGGAGAAAGTCTAGTATTCGTTAGTTTTTCGGCTGGAGTAGCCGGGGCGATCGGGGCTGCGTGGATGTGGCAACAAATCGGCGGGAAAGTCGCTGCATTCATTGCTTTGGACGGTTGGGGAGTACCCCTGGGGGGCAATTTCCCGATTCACCGGATCAGCCACGATAGCTTTACACACTGGAGTTCAGCTATTCTCGGTGGCGGTGAAGACAGTTTTTATGCCGATCGCCCCGTTGAACATTTAGATTTGTGGCGATCGCCCCAAACCGCGCAAGGTTGGCAAATCAGTCAAACAGCCGATCGCATCGAGACGACGAAACCAGCCACCGCAGCAACATTTTTAGTTCACTTATTGAAACAGTACGGAGTCCAATCAGTTGTTTAACTTTAATTTATTATCATCGGCGATCGCATCTACTGCTACTTTTACCGGCATAGAAAATCCTGTATCTTCTTCAGATAGAAGCAAGAGCATTCAGCAGTGGTTGGTATTTGGCGCATCAGCATTTTTAGTCTCAATTCCAGTCTTTGTGCAAGCACCATTAGTGCGTTTGTATCCCACCATCAGTTTGCTATCAACTATCCCCTGGTTCGTACTTAGTTTAATCTTAATTTTCCGCCCAAAAACTCAACTTTGGGGAGACTTATTATTGGGATTTGCCGGATGTTGGCTGGCTGGTTCGATTTATTGGGGCTGGTTTAGATGGGAACCAATTTTGCACTTACCGATAGAAGCAATTGGTTTGCCATTTGCGATTTGGTGTTTGGGTAAATCTTGGGGGAAAGTTGGAGCATATTTTTATTTAGGTTCGTTACTGGGAACCGCTATTACCGACATATATTTTTACTTGACAGGTTTGATGCCTTACTGGAGACAAGTGATGCACGCGGAACCGGAATTGGCTATGCCGATTTTCCAAAGTGCGATCGGGCAAATTGACACTCCTTGGGGTATTGGTTGTGCGATCGTTTTAATTGCTGTACTTTTGACTGTGGGTTTGATCAGTTTGCGCGATCGTCAATTACACTGGCGCGCCTTCAGCGGAGCAGTTTTTAGCACGCTGTTAGTAGATGGTTTATTCTGGTTGGCCGCTTCGGCAGCTTAAGCTTTATGGTTGGTTTCTATGTGTATGATTTTTGACCGCAGATGTGGGCGGATTGACGCAGATTAACGCAGATTTTTGGATAAATGTAGTTTTGAGATTCCTGACTTCTTTAAGAAGTCGGGAATTTGGGTATTTAGTGAACAATTATGAGTTAGAATCTAAAATCTAAAATCTAAAATCAATATCATGTCTTTCATTTCAGTTCGCGGTGTAGAACATTATTACGAGTGGATAACAGCAGACAATAGCGCCCAACCCAGCGGCAAACCAGTTATGGTATTTCTCCACGGCTGGGCTGGCTCAGCCCGCTACTGGGAAAGCACTGCACAGGCGATCGCCAATGACTTTGATTGTTTGCTGTACGATATGAGAGGTTTTGGTCGATCGCCCTTACCGCCATCACCTCCTGAGTCCAGTTACGAGCTCGAAACCTACGCCCGCGACTTAGCCGAATTATTAGAAGCTCTGAATTTAAGCCGCGTCTTTCTCAACGCTCACTCTACAGGAGCATCTATTGCTACTTTATTTCTCAACCTTTACCCCGAAAAAGTAGAAAAAGCCATTCTCACTTGCAGCGGCATTTTTGAATACGATGAGAAAGCCTTCACAACTTTTCATAAATTCGGCGGCTATGTAGTCAAATTTCGCCCGTCTTGGCTGGCTGCTATTCCGTTTGCCGATCGCATCTTTATGGCTCGGTTTTTGCGCCAATCTCTCCCCACAGCCGTCAGTTTAGCATTTCTCAAGGATTTCTTAATGGCAGACGAGGAAGCTGCGATCGGTACAATGGTGACAGCAGTTAGCAAAAGAGCAGCCGAGGAAATGCCCCAGGAATTTGCACGGTTGAGTGTGCCCACACTGCTGGTAGCTGGAGAATTCGATCAAATTATCCCCGCCGCCATGGGAGAACAAGCAGCCTCCCTCAGCAAAAAAGTAGAATTTGTTATAATTCCCAATACAGCTCACTTTCCAATGCTGGAGGATGCCGCAACATATTTGCAGCTAATCCGAGACTTTTTGCCAGCAGCAGCTTAGCTGAGTTATAGTTCATCCAATGTACGATCGGACAAACAAGCTTTTATAGCCGTTTTTGCTCCGATCTTAATTTTTAATTCCTAATTTCTTAAAGCGAAAGGTGGTAATATGAACGACCTCGATCAATACTATAGAGTGCTGGGACTATTACCGGGAGCTTCCCGAGAAGAAATTACTCAAGCTTACAAGGATTTAGCGTTCATTTGGCACCCCGATCGCATCCCTAAAGATAATCCTAGACTACTCCAGAAAGCTGAAGAAAAGATTAAGGAAATTAATCAAGCTCGGGAACAATTGCGATCGATTCAGCCAAGAGGTCAAAATCAGAACACTCAGCATAAAAATACTCAGCACAAACACACCCAGCAACAAAACACCCAGCAACAAAACACCCAGTACAGAAATACTCAGTATCAAAACACCCAGCAACAAAACACCCAGTACAGAAATACTCAGTATCAAAACACCCAACAACAAAATACCCAGCCACAAAACACTCAGTACAGAAACACCCAGCCACCACCAGCAACGCCAAAAGAGCCACGCTACTCTTCCGAACCCTATTCAGGAAAACCTGCTGGTAATTATGCGGGAAATTATGGTGGAAACTATGCTCCAAATCCGACGGGGCCTTATTCCGATGCCTCCCGCTACCAATCGCCACAGCCGCAGCCATCTCAATCTTACCGACAAGCTGCGCCGCAAGCTCCCGATTTGAGCGGTTCCAACTTCAAAGGAGCTTCCTTAAAAGAAAAGGATTTTTCAGGGAGAAACTTGAGCAATGCAAACCTGAGTGAAGCCGACTTAAGCGATACTTTTCTCCACAACATCAACCTCACAGGTGCGAATTTACAAAAAGCTAACTTGTTTAGGGCTAACCTGTTAGGAGCTTGTTTGATTAATGCCAACCTGAGAGAAACCAATTTAATCGGAGCGGATTTGAGCGGTGCAGACTTGAGCGGTGCGGATTTGACGGGTGCTAAAATCGGTTATGGCGATCGCGTCATGGTAAAACTCACAGGAGCTAGATTAACAGGTACAATCTTGCCCGACGGTACCGTACACAGTTAAAGGATTGAGTTTTTCCTCAATTCTGAAGCCAAAAATCTAGTTTCGGCAAATTGTTACTCCCAACTTAGATAGTGTCACCTAAAACAACCCCCATAAAATCGGTTCGTAGTGAGGACTTTAGTCCTCTTCAAATTGAGAGGACTAAAGTCCTCACTACGAACCTATAGCGGTTAAGTTATGTCAAATTATAAGCTGTTCCACATTTAACTTGCACACTTTAGTATTACCTTTATGTTTGAATCTTATCCCGATTTCTTCATCTGCTGCTTGCTCGCAGACAGGTAATACCAACCGATAAAACTCATTAAAGGAAATGGGTTCAAAACTTGAAAGAACAGCATTTCATTGTTTCGATCCAAAAATTTCATAGCTGATGCCAAAAATCCTCTTCGGGACTTACCAGAAAGAATTGGTTGAAAGCCCGCCCGCCTTCGAGAGAGAAATTAAAATCAGACTATTCATTACTCCAATCCTCGGACTTATAGGTAGAGGTCGCTCTCAAACTGTCAACTGTCAACTGTCAACTGTCAACTGTTGAAGCCCTCCGATGGAACAAACCGCGTTTTTTCACGAAAATATTCGCTGGGAATCTTTAATATCGGTAACAAACCCGGTTTCTGGGTTCCCATGCGTAAGTCCTACTTTTTTTGTGATAAAACGTTAGGAATTCGTGGTTGGTGGTAATTCGGTTGTCTCAGATTGAAACAAAAGTTTGCCCTCGCAGGGAACTAAAGTCTGGTAGAAAAACTTTTTACAACGATTGTGTTCATCGGCAATTACTACTCGCGCCTCGTGCCCGGTGCGAAATACCTCAGCGCGATCGCATTCTTCATAGGCAGCAATAATTACAAAATCTCCAGGATCGCACAAATGAGATGCTGCACCGTTGAGACAAATGATACCACTTCCCGGCTCTCCTGGCAACACATAGGTTGACAAGCGGTTCCCATTGCTAACATTCCAAATTTCCACCTCCTGTAAAGGCAGAATTCCCACCTTATCGATCAATTCATTGTCAATGGTGACGCTGCCTACATAATTAACATTTGCATCGGTTACGCGCACTCCATGTAGCTTAGCGTGCATCAGTCTAATTCTAGCCATTGTTTTTTTCCTGTACTGTATATGTCAGTCGATTTTGTATTTTATATTTTAGATTTACTTGCAGCATTAAATCTGGGAGCTTGAACTTGAGTCTCGAATCTAAAATTGAAGAATTTCTACTGTCATATAACCAATAGCAAACAATTCTCTCTAAGAGTAGCTTACTCCATCCTTTCCTTCACAGCACTACCTGGAATACTTCCATGTCATTGTCAAATTCTTGGATTTTCAGACGCTTGAGGGAAGTACCTGCTGGGAATTCTCTCTCAATTGTAACTGTTTTGATTGGGGTTAGTTGTTGCATCGGAATTATTAACGGAAATTAGGAGACGGCAGTGCCGTGTCCCTACGATTAATCACGGTAGGGACACGGCACTGCCGTCTCCTCTATATCATAAGGAGTGCAACCGGAAATGATATGACAAGAGGGAAAACTCATGAAAAATAGATACTGGGTTGGCGCGTGCCTGCCCGTTGGCGAAGCTGCCCTGAAAGGGCTAGGGCTTATGCTTCGTTCCTCTCTTCGGACCATCTTAAGTGAACCGTATTGATCTATAGCCGGCAGCGAATTTTCCATTCCCAAAATCTCCCCCAAGAGATGTACTGCAAGTTGGATCTGACTTTTCACCTTTTTAGGCTTTTGGGGGAGGCTTTTCTCACAATTATTATGTCAAAACTTGGGAAATTGATTGGGTTTGCAAACTAATAATTTTACATACTTAACCATCTTGATTTTTTTTGATTGAACGCTTCCGTGATTGATTATTTCCGGCGACGCAACTTTCGTCCAGCAGCCAGCATAGCACCTCCCGCCATCAAACCTCCGACCGTCATCGGTTCTGGAACTGGCTCAGCTTCTACCGTCTCCACAGAACTGTCTTTAATCAATACAGCCACCGATTTGGGAATTGTATCAGCTTTGATCGTTCCCACAGAACCGCCTTTAATAAATACAGCCGAATCAAAATTACCGTCGCCCACATCTTTCATGCGGATGCTGAGAACATTTGTCTGATTTTGCTTGAGCAAACCCTCAAACCCTAAAACTTTAGTAAAACCGTCTAGCTTAATGATGTTAGCAGCAATACCCATCAAACTTGGGTTGTTAATATAGTCTGAGTGATCTGTAGAGCGATTATTTGGATCGGGAACGAGATTATTAATCGTAACTGTTTTCCCGTCGCTCAATTTTGCCAAATTACGACCATTCAGCAACAGTTCAAAATCGTCATTGTATTCAGAACCGCCGAACTCAGGAAACTCCTCTGAACCAAATACATACTCAAAGAACAATTTTTCAGCAGTGTCGTCAGCAAAAAATCTGAGGTCTAGCTGAGTTAAATCCCCAGATTCGCCCTTTACTCCAAAGTCCGTGTTTAAATCGCTGCCGTTGGTCATTAGGTTATCTTTCCGATTCTGGCCCGGTATATTGGTGACTTTGCCAGTGCTGAGAACAACGCCTGACTGCAAACCAAAAGGGTCATTAATAAAAGTACCAAAGGCAGCCTGATTTCCGGTAATTAAAACAGAGAAATCACTCAATCCTGCTATGTTATTTCCTAACAAATTATTTTTCAAAATCTCAGTGTTATTAGTTGCCCCTACCGAAAATGCCATTACTGGTGATGCCAAAAAGCTCAGAGCAGCAGTCAAGGTAGCTGTTAAGGCAGCAATTTTGTGATAACTTATCATATATTTTTGTTTAAAAGACTAAGATTGTTTAATGTCTAAATTCATTTTTACATTAGATAAGCATCAATGTCTAGTGCCTTTACAATGACTTTACATCTACGTAATTTTACGGCTTGGATGGTTAATATTTTGGGTATTTCTTAGCAATTATTCAATCAATAAACTTCAGGATAAAATACTAATACCAAAATATACGTACACAGACTAATAATTTGAGGAAGTAGGCACAGGATACCCAAGAAACCTGGTTTTTATGAGGTTTACGATCGCCCTTGACAAAAGATTTTGCTAAAATAAAAAACCGGGGTTTTTGGGTAAATCCGCAATTGATATCGAGTGGGGTCGATCGACTCCACCTGATATCAAAACAAATGACTGATGACAAATGACTGATGAGAAAGTTCGCGAGCGGGGACAGCACTAATCACCGATCGCTAAAACCCCCTTGCTTCTCCTTCCCCGCGCGGATCGGCAGCCCCTTCCAACCAACCGTCATCAGTCAGGACGATCGCATTTGCATTTCCCCAGCCGTCACGTTCGACAATCTGGTGTCCCCGCCTGCGTAACTCCTCAAGCGTCCCAGCCTCAAAACCTCCGCGTTCCACCATCAGGCGATCCGGCTGCCACTGATGGTGCACCCGGGGAGCAGACACAGCCTCGCCCACATTCATGTCGTAAACCAACAGGTTGAGGACAATTTGCAAAACCGTGGTAATAATCGTGCTGCCTCCAGGAGCCCCCGCAGCAAGGCGAAATTGGCCATTTTCCGTCACGATAACCGGTGTCATGCTGGATAAAGGAGTTTTAAGAGGGGCGATCGCATTTGCCTCACCGCCCACCAAACCAAACAAATTCGGCACTCCCGGCGCAGCAGCAAAATCATCCATCTCATTGTTGAGCAAAATTCCCGTACCCGCCGCCACAACCCCAGCCCCAAAACCTCCATTCACCGTAAACGTCAAACTAACAACATTGCGCTCTTTGTCAACTACCGTCAGGTGCGTAGTTTCCGGCGACTCGTACACAAAGCGGCTCAAAGTTTTAGCATCAACAGCTTTTACTTCGCTCGAAGGTTTGGCTTTGGAAATTTCGATTTGCGATCGGCGAAATTTCCCATAATTTTTGTTAGTCAGAGCTTTGACAGGTACGCTGACAAAATCTGGATCGCCCAAATATTCGGCCCTGTCAGCATAGGCAATCCTCATCGATTCCGCCAGCAAATGTAGCGCATCCGGGCTTTTCCTTCCCAAACTCTTGAGATCGGTATCGCCTAGAATATTGAGGATTTGCAACAAATGAACGCCACCGGAAGAGGGAGGCGACATCGCGCAAATTTCGTAAGTGCGAAACTTGCCACAAACCGGATTGCGCCAAATCGGCGTATAGTTTTTCAGGTCTTCGAGAGTGATAATGCCACCATTTTTAGCCATGTCGGTGGCGATCGCCCGCGCAATATCTCCGCGATAAAAACTTTGGGGATTTTGTGCAATTTGTCGCAATGTCCGCGCCAAATCTCGCTGCACCAAAACCTCCCCCGGTTGGTATAAAACATCACCACGAGTGAAAATATCCCGTGCCGCCCGATTCTTGTTAATCGCATCCTTTCGTTGCAGAGTAGCCTTTGTGAAGCGGGAACTTACTGGAAAACCCTTTTGGGCAAGGGCGATCGCCGGAGCCACCACCTGCGCCCAAGGTAACTTACCATACTCGCGGTGCACCGTATAAAGTCCAGCCACAGTACCCGGAATGCCCGCCGCCAAATGCCCGTCCAGACTTGCCCGCTTGCGTACCTTACCTTGCTTGTCCAGGTACATATCGCGCGTTGCTCGTTTGGGCGATCGTTCCCGGAAATCCAGCGCTTGCACAGTCCCCGTTTCGGCCCGTCGCAGCAGCAAAAAACCTCCGCCGCCGATACCCGCCGAAAAAGGCTCCACCACCGAAATCGCCAAAGCCGTAGCAGCCGCCGCATCCACCGCATTGCCTCCCTGTTGCAGCACGCTCAGCCCCGCGGCGCTCGCCAGGGGGTGAGCCGAAACTGCCATGACCTGTTTGCTGCGCTGCTGCTGCAAGTTTGGCTGTAGCTGCTGGTGGCACCCACCTAACAGTATTACCGTGATGAAACAAGTATAAATACGCACTTTATTGCTTAACTTTGAAAACATTTCTCCCCGCTTTGTCAGTAGATATTACCGTGATGAAACAAGTATAGATACGCACTTTATTGCTTAACTTTGAAAACATTTCCCCCCGCTCTCTTAGGAGATATTACAGTGACAATTAAATGACATCATCCTAAAGACATAGATTTAATTTCACTTCAGCGAAGAATCATTAACAGCCACAAGTTTACTCAAACTCAAATATGTTCAGTAGGGTAATTGTTAAATACACTACATGGTAATTTAAATGATCAGAAATATTAAGCATTATCAAAAAAACTTATAGCCAAAAGTGTTGCAGCCGAGTGGGAAGAGTGCTACTATGGCTACATTAATTATTAATTTTTTATTAACAAATATTCTGAGCAAAATTTTGGGTTATTTTAAGGCTCAAAGTCCTATCTACTTCAACAGTTGACAGTTGACAGTTGACCGCTTGACAGTTGACAGTTTGAGAGCGACCTCTACCCTTAAGTCAGAGGATTGGAGTAATGAATAGTCTGATTTTAATTTCTCCCGATCGGGGTTACGGCTTTCAACCAATTCTTTCTGGTAATAGGCTGGATCTTTTTTAAAAGTCAGGCCGTAGACCCAACTTTAAAAAAAAGCGCAATCCTTGAACTTAAAAAAACAAAAAGTTTTAGTGAGCAGTTTACCAAACTGTCCGGAGTGTTAGTTAATCGGAATCTATTGAAGCAAACAATCATCTCAAATAAACATCTCCATCAAGCTTTATGAACGCAAACAACATCGGCGCATTCATCCCCGGATTTAATCTCAAAAACATCAAGAATAGAGATATGGGAGGTGCAATCGATAACAAGTTAAACACAGGAAAACTCAAAACTGCGTCGCCCACTATTCTCGCACCCAGGATTGTCAGAAAAGCAGCATCACTTGCCATTAGCACAAATTTTTCCCGCGAAAAAGTTAGCATCATCATGCCGGCATTCAACGCCAAAGACACTATAGGCGAAGCGATCGCCTCCGCACTCCAGGGGACTCACCGGAATATAGAAATCCTAGTGATTGATGACGGTTCCACCGACGGCACCGACAAAATAGTTACTGACATGGCGGGGCAAGATCCGCGAATTAAGTATTACAAAAATCCGAAAAACCTAGGAGCTTACAAATCTAGAAATTTAATGCTCGAAGCAGCAACCGGAAAATTTATCGCATTTTTAGACAGTGACGACACCTGGGAACCAAACAAACTAGAAGAATGTTTGAATCTCCTCAAAAAACACCCAGAAGTTAAATCAGTCGGTCACGCCCTCCGCTATCTCAACAAGGAAGGCGAGAAAGTCAGCTACATTCCCACGTATCCCACAAATCGGGAAGAATTGCAGGATGTTCAAGAAAACGGCGCGCTTCCTTGGGTTTTTCCTACAGCTTTAGTAGTAGAACGAGAAGCTATCCTAGAAATCGGAGGATTTTTAGACGACTGGAAAGTAGGTGCAGATACCGAACTGATGGCCAGACTAGCTCAAAAGCACGGGATGCTAAGCACAAAGATGCCCTTAGGAAACTACCGAGTTTTGGGCAATTCGTTAACCGATAAATATTGGTTTAACAAGCGTCTAGCGATAGACTGCGTTAAAGAAAACCAGCAACGCAGAATTCGCGGTCAATCAGAGTTAACCTTGAGCCAATACCAAGAAATCTTTTTCCAAAATCTGTCGCCGTTAAAAAAACTCAATAAGTTAAGAGAGATTGTGGCAACTCGCTTCATGAGAAAAGCCGGAGAAAGCTGGTTAAATCGTGAGATTTTGCCTACTCTAATTTACGGAATTGCCACAACAGTGCTGAACCCTCAAGCCACTGTACACAAAATTCAGTGGATGAAATATCAGAAGCGATTAAATCAAGAATTTGACTAATTAGCTATTGGGCTGCTACATATAGCCTACCGAACTCTGCCACTTTCTAGCAGTAGCTGAACAGTTAACTGGACTCAGCTAGAGATTCGACTTCTAGGGTAGATAATAGCCGCCTGTTTGTTGACAACTCGACTGGTGGACAATCTCTGCATCAGTCGAGTTGTTAATAAAAATTGGTTCTTTGCATAGGCCCTCTAAAATGCGATCGCCCTGACAAAAGCCCTCAAAGGATTGAACAGAGGGGAATTCGCCAAAAAAATTAGCTGTCAAATCGGCTGCGATACCCATATTGAGGGTTTTCCCCCCGCTAGGCTGATCCCACTCAGGCTTCCAGCCTGTTATATTGGCTATAGGTAAATAAGCGCAGTACGGCTGTATAAATCAACAGCCTAGCTACTAAGTAGCGGAAAACACGGCTAAAATCCAAATTTTCCCACTATTCCCTAGCCAACTCTGTTTCTGCTACACAAAACTTAGCTAAACTTTCTCAAGTCTCACTATTCAATCAAGATTGCTCTTGAAGGGTCTGCTTCCTGCTTCACCCAAGGGAGTCGGCT
>NZ_JAEQCF010000159.1:0-5897 GCF_020738625.1 Microcoleus sp. PH2017_09_SFU_O_A | reverse complement strand
TTTCGGCAGAAAAAAATTGACAAAACTTATATTGCCGAGGCGATCTCGAATTCACTTATCTTTCTAAATGCTGTTTTCTGACTTTTTCAGCAAGCCCTAACTATGAGCAATTATCATCAGATAAGATTTGTTCCATAGGCTCGGGAGCGGTGGAATCGGCTGTCAAACAAATAGATAGAAGGTTGAAAATTTCTGGAGCTCAATGGTTGAAAAAAAATGTCATAACAAGATGCTAAAACTTCGTTGTGCTTACCTCAACGACCTCTTGGCTATTTGAGGCTTTTGCAAAACCGGGATGCTCCCGTCATGCTTCGCCCCTACACACATATTTGATAAACACAGATGTACCAGATTTTTCTTTAAGGATTGTCGATGTATTCGCACCCTACGAATAATGTTGCCATACCGTTGAATGCTTTAGTATCACAATAATTATATGCTCAGATTAATCTAAGTTTCACGATCCAAATATTTTCCGAATCCAATTCCGCAGCGCAGCCAATAAACCCATTAAATTCTTGAAAAACCCCTGCAAAAAAGAACTTTTCTCAACCTCGAAAATCTCCTCGATTTCCACCGGGAGCGGTGGCATTCCGACAACTTCGTAAAGCGGATATTCGCCGCTCTTTCCGGGGATTTTAACTGATACGCACTGGTTGACGATCGCCAAATCCTTGATTTCCTCATAAGTTTCCTCGGAAATCAGCAAACTTGTTCCCACTTGCTTGTTCGCAGCTTCAATCCGGCTGGCAAAATTTACCGCATCCCCGATCGCCGTTACTGTCTGATTTTTCTTGGCCCCCAGATTCCCCACAACCGCCAAACCGCAGTGAATCCCAATCCCAATCCGCAACCTGTGACTGTATAAAGTCTCAAAATACGGATTGAGTTTGTCCAATTCCTCCAGCATTTCCACCCCAGCCCTCACCGCTTGTTCGGCCGCCTTCTCTGAATTTTCCAACCCAAACAGCGCCATAAAACCGTCGCCCATATAATTATTGATCATCCCGCCGTTGCGGTTGATTACATAACCCATTTTTTGGAAATACCGATTTAAAATATAAATTACATCGTAGGGTAATAGCGATTCTGCAAAGGCGGTAAACCCTCGAATATCGGCAAACAAAATTGCAATTTTCTTTTCTTGACCCACAGGTGCAGAAATCAAGTTTCCGGCGATTTCGTCGTTAAATGTTTCTAAGTCTTCAGAATCGATCGCCAATCTCCGCAAAATCACCTTCCCGCCCGCCACCTGTGTCTGACAAGCCAGCCTAATTTCCGGCTCTAGGCGCAGTTTTTGGGCGAGCTCATCTTCCGCTGAATTGCGGGGCGAGCAAAATTCCAAACCTTCGACTATCAAGACACGACAAGTCGAACACCGCGCACTACCACCACAGGCGTGGGTGTGGGGAATGCCGGCACGCAGGGAAGCTTCCAGAATTATATCGTCGTCGTCTATCTCGATCGCGCGATCGTCCGGCAGATAGTGAATCTGTGGCATATGTGGCGTTTCTAACTAAGTAGCGAGGCATGAGCGGACATCTGTTATTGCAGTGACTCTGTATGCAAACCCGGTTTTTCGACATCTTTTCTGCATTCCCTGATTGATTCAGTATAAGTCGCGATCGACATTAGCTTCTCGTGCCGTCACCTCAACCGCCAAACTCACTCAGCATTAAAATCGCGATCGCACAATGAAAACACCTCAATTATATGCCAAGTAAAGCCTTTGGAATCAAGCTCAAAGCTCAAAGCTCAAAGCTCAAATTAACTGACATAATTCTTAATAAATTTATGATAGCTCAAAACCCTTTAAATCCGTTATTAAATTCCCTGGAACCGCCAGATATTTTGAGAGTTTTGCAGGCTTTTTTCTTCCAAACCTTACTTGATAAGAGTTTGAGCTTTTTTGTTCCCTAAGGAGCAGCCAATTTGCTTGAGATAGAATAGCAGCATCTTTAAAACCCGTATAACCATGAGTTCATCAACAGCCCTACAAAACATCGAACAGCACATCCCGCTGGTGGGAAATATCCATCTCAAAAGTCCGATCGCCTATCGAGCAACCCGCGTCGCAGTCAGTGCGGTTAACGCGGTGCAAATGGCAGTAGCAGAGTCTTATATCAACGGCTTAGAAGTACCGGATTCTGTATTGCGAGGTCTTTTTGATACCTGTATGCCCGTCTTTTTTAAGTATTTTCCCTCTCTGCTCGCACCCTACGAATGGGTACTCAAAGAAACAGAACACACCGCGGAAGGCCCGCGAGATTTAATGAAACTTCAGTACGACTTACCTCAAGCCATGCTGAATCCCATGTTAGGCGAGAGCAAACTGATTTATCCCAAATACAGCATGGGATTGTGGGAAAAAGGAGCAGCCAACCTCGAACAATCTCAAATTCAGATGATTGATGATGTAATTGAGAAACTAGAGATTCAGGATGGCGATCGCATTTTAGACTTTGGCTGCGGTTGGGGCTGCGTTCCCAATTACATTCTTTCCAAATTCCCCAATGTCCAGTTTACTGGCATTAATCTCAGCCACCATCAATGCGAATATATGCGTCACAGGATGCAAGATCCCGACAGCTACCTCAGTTCAGGTCGATTTACCTTATTTGAAGGCGATTTGAACGACGCCCAATTCGATACCAAATTTGACAAAATTCTCTCGATCGGAGTTTTTTGTCATGTCGGTAATTTAACCAAAGCTTTTCAAAAGCTCTCCTCTTTCCTCAAAGATAACGGCCGCGCTTTCATTCACATCATCACCGTTCGCACCCCTAACAACATCTCCAGTGTTTTCACCCACAAATACATTTTCCCCCACGGTCGTTACTGGAAATACGATGCCGTTCCCAGCCACAACAAAGACCTCAAAACCATCAAACAATGGTATCTCAACGGTTACAATTACTCTACAACCTTTGCTAACTGGCTGAAAAACTTTGATGACTCTCAGGCGATAGTCAAAGATTTAGACTACGGCATCGACTATGCCAAATTCCGCAGAATCTGGCGGTTTTACTTGATTTGGTTTGTTGCTAATTTCGCCAGTTGCGATGGTGAATATAACGGCAACGGTCAATATTTAATGGTTCATTCCTAATCGCTGACATTCCTGGACGCATCAACCGAGTTTTTCAACACCCGTAATCCGTTAATGAGAAAATCTCACCTGTAGGGAAACGACACTGCCGTTTCCGGCGGGGAGTTAAAGCAATAACAGATAATTGTTGCTACGGTTATCAAACGTAGCAACAATTTTTAATAATTGGTATTATTTGACAATCTTAGACTATAATTAAAGTAGTGGGACTGCTAAAGAAGTAGACTTTTTAGTTGCTACACCAACGTTTGGCAATTTCAAATTAGAATCTAAAATTGACTGATGTTACAAAAAGAAGAACTGTTAAAAGGCATCGAAAACCGCGAATGTGTGGCGCGGGCATTAGACCAAGCTGAACAAGCAATTAAAACTTGGGAAGTTACTCTGACTGATTTTCTGTCGCCCCCGGAGTTGGCGGACACTCTGACGGTATTTAAGCGCTTAACTGATGTGGAATTAGTGGCTTGGGGTGGCTATCCCCAGGGTGAAAGGCAGAGAATTGCGATCGCCCGATCGGAAATCCCGATCGACTCTGGGAGTGTTAGCATTGCTGCGGTGGAGATAGCCGGCAATTTCCTGTTTGACACCGCCAGTCACCGCGACTTCTTAGGCGCAATGCTGGGTACGGGGATTGTCCGCGAAAAAACCGGGGATGTGATTGTCTTGGGGGAACGGGGCGCGCAGGCGATTGTCATGCCGGAGATGGTAGAGTATTTGGAGATGAGTTTGCAGCAAGTGCGATCGGTTCCGGTAAAAACTCGGCGCATTGAGTTGAGCGAACTAAAAATTAGAGAACCGAAAAAGAAAGAAATGACAACCGTTGAAGCATCGATGAGATTGGATGCTGTTGCTTCTGCGGGATTTGCCATGTCTCGCAGCAAAATGGTTGATTTTATTGACAGAGGGGACGTGCGAGTTAATTGGAAGGACATCACCCAAGCTAGTTATAACGTTAAGTCGGGAGATTTAATCGCTGTTACTGGTAAGGGAAGATTGGAAATTGGGGAAGTTATGATTACTAAAAAAGAACGCTATCGAGTGCAGTTAACTCGATATCTGTAATTTTGACCACATCGTTGAGTTAAAAGAAACCGGGTTTTTTACGATATTTAAGGTGACAACGAATTATTTCGAGAAAAACCCGGTAAAACCCGGTTTCTGCCCACATCGTTGAGTTAAAAGAAACCGGGTTTTTTACGATATTTAAGGTGACAACGAATTATTTCGAGAAAAACCCGGTTTCTGGCCACCTTCAGTTATCCTGGCTTACGCTGAAATAGCTTGGCTATCGAGTTTACCAAAAGTTCTCGCGGCATAAATCGGGGCATATTTACGATGAGTGGATTGGGGAATCCGCCCGTCACGACGTTAGACTGATTTTTCTCTAAAGCTTTGAGTGCATCTCGCACTACTTCATCGGCGGGGACGAGTTTTTGCCCGCTGCTAGATGCTAGGGATGCCGGAAATTCTGCTGCTTTAAAAAAATCGGATTCTGTGGGGCCCGCACAAAGTGCTAAAACCCGAATTCCTAAATCTTTGTTTTCCGCCCAAAGTGCCTCGCTGAAACTCAAGACAAAAGCTTTAGTTGCTGCATAAATTGATAAATACGGCATCGGTTGAAAGGCTGCAATAGAAGCAACATTGATGATACTTCCCGATTTTCTATCCCGCATTCCCGATAAAAATAAGTGCGATAGTTCAACTAATGCTACAATATTCAGTTGCAGAATTCCTACTTGTTTTGCTAAAGGGCGATCGGCAAAAGCACCATAATCCCCAAAACCCGCATTGTTCACCAACAAATCAACCGTCCAACCTTTTTGGGCAACCGCATCAAATACAGCAGTGGTGGCTCCTGGCGCAGTCAAATCTTGAACGATAATTTCGACCAAAATATTGAATTCCTGTTGCAGTTTAGCAGCTAGCTGCTGCAATTTGGCTTCGGAACGAGCTACCAAGATTAGATTGTGCTGGCGTTGGGCTAATTCGATGGCAAAGGCTGCGCCTATTCCGCCTGAAGCACCGGTGATTAAAGCAGTTGGCATGAACTTAATTTAGATTATTTGATTGGGGCTTTATATATTTTAACAATTATCTCGTCTAGCAGCCTGTAGAATAATTAAATAGGGAATAGGTGAGTTTTATGGGGCGTCTTACCGATCGAGCTTTTGACATTTTACGGGCCCAAGTTGACAAGTGCGCGGCTGATGATGCTCTAGCGGGTGGGGTTTACCGCAAGATGGTGATGAAGCGGCTGGAAAAATTGCGATCGCAAAACGGCACTTTCGCATCCAGAGAAGAAATCCGCGATACTTTCAAAGACGAATTTCCCAACTTCAGCGAAGAAGCTCTCAAAGCTGCTGTTAAAGCCAACCGCGCGCCCGGATTTTTTGATAAAATCATCTGGGTTGGCGGTTTGCTGGGTGGCGCAGCGGGGATAATTTGGCTGATTAACCTGCCTTTCCCGATGATTCGGTGGCCCGTGGCGAAAACTATGCCGATATTGCTGCTGCCGAGCTTTATTAGTATTATAAAACTTTATTAAGTTTGTAAGCAGTAGTAAGCAATAGTAGTATCATATAGTCAAAATGGTCAACTGAGAGAATTATTGCGAGCGTCCAAAAATGGAGAGTCTGAATGCAACTAGCAGAGAGGCACATCATTAAATCCACCGAGAATCGTTTTGTTAAAATTGACGAATTAGCCTTTAAATCCAAAAATTTGTACAACGCGGCTAACTACCTTATCCGTCAAAGTTTTGTCTATGGATGGGGTTATATCAATTACA